>CAZJHF010000091.1:2925-11678 GCA_964545505.1 uncultured Desulfobacterales bacterium
GAATTACACGAAGAAAAAAATTAAAAAACATCAAAAGCCTTCGTGGCTCTTCGTGTTCTTTGTGATGTAAAATAGAGCTTAATAAACCTGAAGCGGTTACTTTATTTACCACGAAGCACACGAATTACACGAAGAAAAAAATTAAAAAACATCAAAAGCCTTCGTGGCTCTTCGTGCTCTTTGTGGTGTAAAATAGAGCTTAATAAACTTGAGGCGGTCACTTTATTTACCACATTCGCATTTCTTATTCTTAATCACAAAAAAATCTTTTCTTGCAACTGACGACTAACGACGGACAACTGACCTTACGCATATTGCTTCATCAACTCCCTGAAAATGACCAGCTTTTGAACATCCTGGGTGCCTTCGCCCAAAGCGGATGCCCACGCATCCATGGGAAATTTATGAATGGGGTGTTCCCTGATGACGGAAGCGGCGCCAAAAATATCTGCGGCCCAGGTGGTTACGTTGCGGGTGACCTCCACCGCCAAATATTTTGCCAGAGATGATTCCTGCCTGAAATCTTCATTGCAGTCCATTTTCCAGCAGGCCTTCCAGAGCATCAACCGCGCTGCTTCAATTTTTGCATAAAAATCGGCAGCTTCAAAACTTTTTGCTTGAAGTTCTGTGATGGACTGGCCAAAAACCTTGCGCTTTTTGGCGTGTGCCAGGGCAAGTTCAAAGGCACCGACCGCCGTTCCCAGCGTCATGGCGGCAATCGGAACCCGGCTGTAGGTGAATACGGTCAAAATCTGCTGAAGCCCCTGGCCCTGAGGGCCCATGAGGTGGTCTACCGGGACAAATACATTATTGAATTGCAGGCGGGTCAAATCTGAAGGAATCCAGACCTGCTTGTTGAGTTTTTTTCTCTGAACACCCTCGGCATCCAGATTCAGCAGATACATGGATATTCGATTGTTTCTTGAAGCCCGGGGATTTGAGACCGCTGTTATTACCGCCAGGTCGCTGATGTAGCCGTTGGTCACATAAGCCTTGGTGCCATTGAGCAGCCAGCCGTCCTTGACTTTGCGGGCGGTCATTTCGATAGCGGCTGAGTCGCTGCCGGCTTTGCGTTCGGTATTGCCGACGCACATCAATGTTTCTCCTTTTGCAGCGGATGGTCCATAGCGTGACTTCTGATCATCCGAGCCATACAGGTGCAGCGCAATAAGCCCCAGGTCGATCTGGACCAATGCCGCCACGGCCAAACCCGGTGAAATCTTGGCCAATTCCTCGGCAATCAATGCTTCTCTTAAGGCGCTGCCTTTGATCAATTCGTTCGACTTTGACGTAATTCCATACCATTGGCCTCTACCCATTTCGCGGAAAAAATCAGCCGGTATTTCCTGGCGCTGATACCATTCAGGCAACTTTGATTGGATTCGGTCTTTCAGAAATTGCTTAAATTCCACTATGTCCTTGGAAAGCGCTTCCGAAATTGTAAAATCCATGATGGCTCCTTTAAGCGATGACCCGGATGACGGGATAGGGAAATAAATTTAATCCCACAAAACCTTTGTTGAATTTGACTATACAGTATAGACACAAACAGCAAAAAAACAAGTTGGGCAAATTTGTAATTTACAAAAGCGATTTAAAATAGTATTGAGACAATGGGGAAAACTTCTCTGCAATCAGATTATAAAACCGTTTCCGATTTCAAATACAAGCCAAACCATATTCTGCCGTCGTTGACGGATGGTTACCCGTATTTCAATGCACTAATCAAGCAGTTTTCTAAAGTTTGCAATTCGAACTGTGCGTCTGTTGGATGAATTGAATGCTGAATTTATTTTTGAATTTCATGTTGCACAGGCATTGGAGGGGCTTATGGAAATGAAAGATCTGATCCAACGTATTGCGGAGGCACTGGTCGACAATCCTGAGGAGGTTACCGTCACCGCACTCCAGGGTAGCCAGGCGACTGTTTTGGAATTGAAAGTGGCCAAAGAGGACCTGGGCAAAATTATCGGTAAACAGGGACGGACCGCCAAGTCGATTCGTACGATTTTAGGCGCCGCATCGGCCAAGGAAAACAAGCGCACCCTCTTTGAAATCGTAGAATAGCCGCGCCGTTGACATATTAATCCAATTTGTCGCGATTCCGCCTCCTATTGGACATTGACAAACACATTACACCAGCCGAAATGTTTCTCTGACGCGCTTGCAGATGGCTCAATTTGGCTATTTTTCGGTAGCCGGACAGAGCCTTTTTCCCGGGCCGTTACAGTCAAATATTCCTTGCAATCATCTCCTCGGATGTAATGAAAACCCGCTTATCAAAGACAGTATTAGCGTATTGAATTATTCCATGAAATACTTTTTGGGTATGACGTTTACACTTTTATCAATTCTGCCCTTAAAATCTAGGGCACTATCTTACAAAAAACAAATAGTTTTAATGGCTTATGACGATCGACGCTTGACTAAGCCCAAATCCGCATCATTATTAGCCTGATTAGAAGTAAAGCAAAAATGTTGAACCGGTGAGGTTCTCGTTTCCCAGGCGATATATACGAGGAGAGGCGCAATGCCGCGAAAACAAATAACCCTATCCGAAAAAGTCGACAGTTTGTCTATCCTGGATGAAAAAGGCAACCTGGACAAGGATCTTGAACCCGATATTTCCGACGACGCGCTTTTGCAGATCCATCGGACCATGCTGCTGGCGCGTAAATTCGATGAGCGTCTGTTAAATCTTCAACGGCAGGGCCGCATCGGCACTTTTGCACCCATAAAGGGTCAGGAGGCCGCCCAGCTGGGGTCGATTGCGCATTTGCGACCCAGTGACTGGATGGTGCCGGCCTTTCGTGAAACTGCTGCTGAAATATGGCGCGGTCGATCCCTTGAAAGCATTATTATCTACTTCAACGGATTTAACGAAGGCGTTGCGATTCCGGATGACAGCAATGATTTTCCGATATCGGTTCCGGTCGGCTCACAGATGATTCACGCTGTTGGATTGGGCTGGGCTGCCAAATACCGGCAAACGGACGATGTCGCCATGACCTTCTTTGGGGATGGTGCCACCTCACAGGGTGATTTTCATGAAGCGCTCAATTTTGCTGCTGTTTTCCGGGCCCCGGTGATTTTCGTGTGCCAGAACAATCAATGGGCCATCTCCATGCCGGTTTCGCAGCAGACCCGATCACAAACCCTGGCGCAAAAAGCGCTGGCTTACGGAATGCCCGGCATTCAGGTGGATGGCAATGATATCCTGGCCGTGTATGCCGCTGCCCGGGAGGCCGTTGAGAGGGCACGCAATGGTGAAGGGCCCACGCTAATCGAGTGTGTCACCTATCGCCTGATGATGCACACTACCGCAGACGACCCCAAGCGCTATCGGACCGATGAAGAGGTTGAACAATGGAGCCGGCGCGATCCATTGCCGCGCTTTGAAAAATACCTTTCTGATAAGGGGCTGCTTTCAGATGAGAAGCGCAGTCAAATTGAATCAGACGTCCTGGAAGAAATTCAGGCGGCCATCGACCGCGCCGAAAAGCAGATGGAAGCCCTGGGCGATCCGATTGATATGTTCAATTATGCTTATGCTGAGATGCCTCCCCATCTAAAGGCGCAAAAAGATGAATTGAAACAGGCCTTGTCGGCAACCGCCAAGGAGGGCAAAGATGGCTAAAATGACCATGGTTCAGGCCCTCAATCTGGCCCTGCAGCAGGAAATGGAAAAAGATGATCGCATCATCATCCTGGGCGAGGATGTCGGGGTTGACGGCGGGGTTTTCAGGGTAACCGACGGCCTGATCAATCAATTTGGTGACCAGCGTGTGCTGGATACGCCGCTGGCCGAATCCGGCATTGTCGGTATGTCCATCGGTATGGCGGCCTATGGGCTTAGGCCGGTTTGTGAGATTCAATTTTCGGGTTTCAGCTATCAAAACTTTCATCAGATTGAAAATCATGCCGCTCGCCTGCGCTGGCGCTCCCGCGGGCGGTTCACAGTTCCTTTGGTGCTCAGAACACCTTATGGCGGCGGTGTTAGAGCGCTCGAACATCACTCTGAAAGCAGGGAAGCCTACTGGGCCCATACACCGGGGCTTAAAATGGTCATCCCCTCCGGTCCAAGAAATGCAAGGGCCCTGTTGGTCAGTGCCATACGGGATCCGGATCCGGTGATCTTCTATGAATCCAAAGCGTTGTATCGGGCGTTTAGAGAAGAAGTGCCCGAAGCCGAAGAGACACTGCCGATCGGTGAACCGCAACTGGTCAAAGAGGGCCGGGATCTAACGTTGATTTCTTACGGGGCCATGATGCGGCCCACGCAGGAGGCGGCCCAGCACCTGCAGGATAAAGACGGTATTGCAGCTGATGTCATCGATTTGCTGACCATTTCACCGTTTTCTGAAGAACTTCCGGTCCAATCGGTTAAAAAAACCGGCCGGGCGGTGGTGGTTCATGAAGCGCCACGCAGCTTTGGCCCCGGAGCCGAAATTATTTCCCGGTTGATGGAAAAAGCCTTTTACTATCTGGAGGCTCCCATCGAGCGGGTGACCGGATATGACATTGTTATTCCATTGTTTAACCGCGAAAAGGCTTATTTACCCGATACCGGACGCATACTGGAAGCTGCCAGAAAAGTGCTGGCCGCTCAATAAGGTTTCAGGTGTCAGGTTTCAGGCATTACAAGGTTTCGGGTGTCAGGTGTCAGGGCATCGCGTGTCACATCATTACCTGAAATATCACCACAAACGATTTAAACCTTCGGGCCTCAGGACCAATTCTGAAATTCAGAATCTGACACCTGAACACTGAAACCTGACACCTTATACCGCCGCCTTGCGGCGAAGGGAGGAACATGTCCAGAGCGTTTAAATTGCCGGATCTAGGCGAAGGCGTTCATGAGGGTGAGGTGCTTGCCGTGCATGTTTCGGTAGGCCAGGAGGTCAAAGAAGGCGATATTATCCTGGAAGTCGAGACCGATAAAGCCGCGGTGGAAATTCCGTCGCCGTTTACCGGGACAATGGCCGAAGTGTTGGTTAAGCCCGGAGATACGGTCAAGGTCGGGGATGTCATGATGACCTTCAGCAACGGTGCAGAAGCCGAAACGGCTGAGGCACCGGCACCCGAAGCGGCACCCGTCGAAAGCCCTGAAATTGCCGAAGCTGTTCCCATGGCCAAAACCGGGGAAAGAAAAGGGCCGGTGCCGGCCTCACCGGCGACCCGCCGCCTGGCGCGGGAACTGAGTGTTGATCTTCAACGGGTGACGCCCACCGGGTCCGGCGGAGTGGTCACCGCCGATGATGTCCGTGCTTTTGCTGAAAAGGGCCCGGATGCAGCCGGGCCGCCGGCAGTTGCCGGGGTAATTCCGGAAGCCGAGGCGGCTGAGATGATGATTCCATCCCCGAGCCTGCCCGATTTTTCGCGCTGGGGACCGGTTGAACGGGTGCCGTTTCGCTCTATTCGCCGGGCAACGGCCAAACAAATGGTGATTGCCTGGTCTCAAATACCCCATGTGGCCAGTCAGGATGAGGTGGATATCACCAAACTGGAAGCGTTTCGTCAGAAGCACAAAGCCGATATCGAGGCCGAAGGCGGTCGCTTGACGATGACGGTATTTGCCATCAAAGCGGTAGCCACAGCGCTTAAGATGTATCCGCAGTTTAATGCCACCCTGGATGTCACCGCCGGTGAGATCGTCTATAAAAAATATTTTCATATCGGCGTTGCGGTCAATACGGAAAACGGCCTGATCGTACCGGTGATCCGCGATGTGGATCGCAAAAGCATTAAAGAGCTTGCCATCGAACTGCACGATCTGGTTAAGCGGACGCGATCCCGCAAAGTTACGCTCGAGGAGCTGCAGGGCGGAACATTTACGATCACCAATGCCGGTGCCATGGGCGGGGGCTATTTTGCACCGATTATCAATTTCCCCGAGGTGGCCATTATGGGTATGGGCCAGGGACGCCTGCAACCGGCTGTTGTCGAAAAGGCTGACGGTGAGCACGAAATTGCCCCGCGTTTGATTATGCCGATTGTGCTGTGTATCGATCACCGCGTGCTGGATGGTGCCGACGCCATACAGTTTTTGAAAACGGTCATTGAAGCGCTGGAAGATCCGGATGAGCTCCTCATATCCATGATCTAGTTGTTTGGGTTTATAAAGGGATATTTTTCCGATACGCTGTGTTCTCCGCGAATTTCAGCCTTCAACGTACTTCAAGTACGCCGAAGGCTAAAATCCTTGTGCGGCCGAGCGTATCAAAAAAATCTCTCATTTCTAAACCCAAACAACCCAATTTAAATGGCTAAGCCGATGTTTATCATCAAAGCATCTGATTTCATCAGGATGTAATGACTTGACGGTTTAAGGTCTTTTGAAAGGAGTTGCTGGGTAATCGCGATGTCGATGGGCAGATTTTGTTGTACGAATTTTTACAATAATTATCGCGATTAGGAGGTGTCAAATCGATTCTAAAACGCGGTTGAATCAACCGTAAGGGCGGCTAAATTATATACTAGCAAGATCTCTAGTAAATACTAGTTTCAGAAAATTATAATAATTTCGGATAATAAAGTGTAACTCGGTATTGATATCACATTTGCAGAAGAAAATTTTCACCTTACCTTATTAGAAGGATTGCAGAGAGGTTTATTGAGAATGAATCTCTACTGGTAGATTGAGTTAAAACTTAAGATTTTGTTCGAGGGCAAGGCGCAATTCGATTCAAAAGCGGAGCGTACACGATAGTACGTGAGCATTTTGAATTGGATTGCAACACAGCCATCGGACAAAATATGAAGTTTTCTTTGGAGAATGAAATGGTAATGGGTGAGCTATCGCAGGAAACCGATTTACTGGTCATCGGCAGCGGGCCGGGCGGCTATGCGGCTGCTTTTCGGGCCGCCGATCTGGGGCTGGATGTGACCATGGTGGATATGGCCCAACGGCCCGGCGGGGTGTGCCTGTTTAAGGGGTGTATTCCTTCCAAAACATTTCTTTTTTTGTCCGAATTGATCCATGATGCCCGGCGCGCCGAAAACATGGGCATTACCTTCGGCAAGCCCCAAATCGATCTGAAGGCCCTGCGGGAATGGAAGGCCAAAGTTATCGATACGATGGCCAATGGCCTGGTCAGTTTAAGCCAGCGGCGCGGTGTTCAAGTGCTGCAGGGGCGGGCGCAGTTTGAAAGTTCCGATACGGCGCGATTGTATGATTGCGAGGTCAGCCATATTAAATTCCGGCACGCCATCATTGCCACCGGTTCGCGACCGATTCCGTTTCCAGGCATGGAATTCAAACCCGGCGGACGCATCATGAGCTCCACCGGCGCTCTGGCGCTGGCGGATGTCCCCCAAAAACTGCTCATCATCGGCGGCGGTTATGTCGGTCTGGAGCTGGGCACGGTGTATGCGGCCCTGGGCAGCCGGGTGAGGCTGGTTGAACTTGAAGATCGTCTGCTTCCCGGTGTTGATGCCGATCTGGTTGAACCGCTCCATCGCCGGCTCAGTGATATTTTCGATTCAGTCCATCTTAAAACCAAAGTGGCTTCCATGCAGGAAACAGATGACGGGGTGGCGGTTGTCCTGGAGGGGGAGGTCGAAAAGCCCGAGCAGAATTTTGACCGCGTACTGGTAGCCATCGGACGCAGGGCCAGTTCAAACAATATCGGGCTGGAAAACACGCAGGTCGAACTGGATGAACGCGGATTTATTAAAGTTGATGACCGGCTGCGCAGCACCGATGAGCGCATCTTTGCCGTCGGAGATGTGGCCGGCGGCCTGATGCTGGCCCATAAGGCCACCCGTGAGGGCAAGGTGGCCGCCGAGGTGATTGCCGGACAACCTTCCGCCTTTGACGTGCGGGCCATACCGGCCGTCGTATACACCGATCCGCAGATCGCCTGGTGCGGCCTGACCGAAGAAGAGGCCCGTGCCGAGAATATTCCCATAAAAGTTCAGCGATTTCCCTGGAAATTTTCCGGCCGCGCCACGACCATGGGCGCGCCCGAAGGTCTGACCAAAATCATTGTTGATCCGGATAGCGGTCGTATCCTCGGTGTTGGGATATGCGGCCGCAATACGGAAGGGCTGATTTCCGAGGGGGTTTTGGCCATTGAGATGGGCGCGTTGGCCGAGGATATGGCCTTGAGCATTCATCCGCATCCGACCCTTTCAGAAACCGAAGGCGAAGCCGCCGAGTTGTACCTGGGCAGCGCTACTCATATTCTCTCAAAAAAAATATCATCTTAATTCATTTCTCTCAGATTTCAATTTTCTCTTCCCCAATCATTAAAAACATTTACAGATAAATGCAAACTGCGTTATACACTCCAACTACGCTTTCATCTACCCAGACGACAGGACATGATAATGTCTCAAACGGATTCATCGCGGTCCCTTTTGTACCGTCTATTTCCATTCTTAAACTGGCTCAAAGGCTATCAGATCTCCTTTTTGCAGCGTGACGCCATGGCCGGCCTTACCGTTGCCGTGGTGCTGATCCCCCAGGCCATGGCCTATGCGATGCTGGCCGGCATGCCCCCGGTCCATGGCCTCTATGCGGCCGCCATCACACCTTTTATTGCGGCGCTCTGGGGCAGTCTCTCACAACTGGCGACCGGGCCGATTGCCATTATGAGTCTGCTGGTTTTAACGACGCTCTCACCGATTGCCGAACCTGGCAGTGCGCAGTTCGTGCAGCTGGCGTATGGGTTGGCATTCCTTGTCGGAATCATTTATCTTGTGGTGGGTTTATCGCGGCTGGGTGAACTGATGTCTTTTATTTCGCATTC
>CAZJHF010000092.1:0-11551 GCA_964545505.1 uncultured Desulfobacterales bacterium
TACGGACTATTGCTGCCGGATATCACGGGTATCGATTGGTATGATGTCGACAAAGTCACCGAGGCCGTGCTGGCCAGTATTGAACATAACGACTATGACGTCGCCATCCCGACTTATATCGACCACGCCTTTGGTGTGCCCCCGCTGGGAGGGGAAATAACCATCCCTGAAAAATTCGGTATTGCCGCGGGTCCGACTGAAAATAAACCGGTATTATCCAAAGAGGATTGGCCAGGCGTTAGACAAATTGCCGAATCCTTTGATCACCAGATAACCGATCCCCGCCAGGCAGGTGCCTTAGAAGTAATCAAAAATATCTCCCGGAAAATCGGGGACGACACCCCATTGGTCACGCATGCTTACGTCAGCAGCGTGGCGGCCATGCATTTATTCCGACCCAACGAAGCGATCCTGGATGACATGTACGCGGATCCCGAATGGGTTGAAGAAATGTGCGCTGTGGCCACAGACTGGACCATGGGCTGGATTCGCGCCCAGTATGCGGCCGGGGCTAATAGTTGCACCTTTCTGGCAGAAGTGATGGGAACTTTGATGGTCAGTCCCAAAATGGCCGCGCAGTTTAATCTGGCGAACATTGCGCGCGTGACGCAAATGGTTAAAACCGAGTACGGTCAGGGAACCTGGCTGCACACCCATGGTAACATGACCAACCCCAAGGCATATGAATATCTGACCCGGCTCGCCACGGAAACAGGCCTCGAGGGGTTCCATTTTGACGAGATGGACAACCCGCCGGAGTGGATCAAAGAACAGGTGGTCGACAAGTTCGGGGTATCAGCCTGTATTATTACAGACGGCCACAAAATTGTCAGTGGACCACCGGAAAAAATAAAAACGGAAGTTAAAGATCAGATATCTAGAGTTGGCGATGGAATCGGCATTATGATGGCACCCAGTTGTCAATTACTGCCGGCGACACCTAAAGAGCACTTCAAAGCCTGGGTAGATGCCACCCACACGTATGGCACATACCCTCTGCCTTAGATACAGCGGGATTTTTCGACATGCCAATTATCTCAAGTCAACAGCTATGGATCCTTTTACCCGGTCTTTTCTGCATTGCATTCGTCTTTTCCATGTTCGGCAGAGGCGGCGGAGAGTTTATCCTACCGTTGCTGATCAGCATTTTAGCTTTGCCCTATTTTGAACTCGCCACTATCAGTCTTTTTCTCATTTTTTCACAGGGTCTGGTCATGTTGATCATTTACGGCGGTAAGCACAAGTTGGTGGACTGGCCCTTAGCGCTGGCGCTCTCGAGCATCATCGGTACATTTGCCTTTCTGGGCGGCTACTTTTCTTTTCATATTCAGCCGATTTATTTGAAAGGCACGTTTGCTGTCGTCCTTCTGATATCGGCCTACAAAATTTGGCAAGGGAAAAAAGTGCCCGCCCAAAAAGGAAGGTTCGGCACCTGGCACCGCAAGCTGGCGGATGATGAATATGATATAAATTTTCTCTATATTGTCGTGCCGGTTGCCATAATTGCCAGTGTTGCCGGCATGCTCGGTATTTCAGGCTGCGGGTTAATTATGCCCATTTGTATTCTTCTGGGGGGCGTTCCCATGCGAATCGCTATCGGATCAAATGCAATGCTGGTACTCACCTCGTCCGGAACATCTTTTTTGGGTCATCTTGCCCGCGGGCACTATCCCCCCTGGATCTATATTATGATGTTTGCAGGCGCCACCATTATCGGTGCTCTGATAGGGTCCAGGACCCATGTAAAAATTCGGGAGGAACATGTCAAAACAGGATTTATCGCAATTTTAATTGTCGCAGCAGTTTGGATGATTGTTAAGATTTACTTGAAATAAAAGGTTGAATAATTAAATGAAAACAAAATTTTTATTAATAGCCGTATTGCTGGGGCTGAGCTTTGCTGCGAATTATGCGGATGCCCAATCTGGCGTGAATATTTATCAGGCAACCCTGAGGGAATCCAACCAAAAGACGCCGGAGATATCAACCCAAGAAATGCAAAATATTTTAGAAGAAAAAAGCGCTACGGTTTTTGACCCGCGTTCATCTAAAGAGTATGCTATTGACCACATTCCGGGTGCGATCAACATCGCCCCGAAAAACACGGGGTCGAAAGCACACGACTCGGTTATTTCTGAAATTGGCCGTATGGTAAAAAACAACAAGGCGGCGCCAATAGTTCTCTATTGCAACGGACCGATTTGCGGTAAAAGTAGGCGTGTCGCGAATAAGCTTATGGCCGCAGGGTACACGAATGTCCGACGTTACCAGCTTGGAATACCCATTTGGCGAATTCTGGTTGGCTTGACTGAAATTGAGCTTGAAGGAATTTTATATGTGAAAGAAAAAGATCAGACCGCCGTACTTATTGACGCTCGTGATTACCAGCAGTTCAAAACCGGTACGTTACCGGGAGCGGTAAACCTTCCGCTTAACAAAGTTAGGCCGGGTAAAAATGAAGATGAGATCAAAATGGCCAAAAGCGATGGTCGCCTGCCGGTAAAAGATCATAACACACGGATTATCATATTTGGGCGAGACGGCTCCCAAGCAAGGGCCTTGGCTGAAGCACTGGCCAAAGCTGCATCTTTCCATAATGTCTCCTATTTTTCTGGAGACTTTGAAATACTTCACAAATCCGTTAAATAATCCACCATAAATCGTTTCCGCGATTACCTTTTTAAAGACCGTTATTTCAAATTGTATTTTTTCATCAGCCGCCACAGCGTTGTGCGGCTGATGTTCAGATTTTCAGCCGCCTTTGCTCTATTCCAGCGGCTGTCCTTTAAGGCCGCATGGACTCTTTCCTTTTCCGTTAACGATGTGGTCACAGGCTTGATGTCCGGAAATTGAAAGGTTTCATAAGATATCGGAGTGCTCAGGGAAATATCGGTGACCTTGTCATTGAGTAATTTGAACCGCGGCGGCAGATAGTGCGTGTCCAGGTAATTGTCGTTACATTGAATAAACGCAAACTCCATTACACTCTCCAGTTCCCTGACGTTGCCGGGCCAGGGATAGCGCATAAAGATATCCAGAACCTCCGGCGCAACTGATTTTATGTCTTTGCCCATCTTGTAGTTAAATTTTTCAATGAAATGCTCAACCAATAAAGAGACATCTTCCATGCGTTCTCTGAGCGGTGGGACTTTTATGGGAATTATATTGAGCCGAAAAAACAAGTCCCGGCGAAATTGATTATCTTTGACAACCTGTTCTATTTCCTTGTTGGTGGCGGCAATGATGCGGACATCCACCTTAATGGTTTTGGAACCACCCACTTTTTCGAATTGCTTCTCTTCAACGACGCGTAGCAGTTTGGCCTGCATCCCCGGACTGAGTTCCCCGATTTCATCCAGAAAAAGTGTGCCCCGATGAGCTTGTTCAAACCTTCCAGTACGATCATCTATGGCGCCGGTAAATGCCCCTTTGACATGCCCGAATAATTCACTCTCCAACAGGTTTTCAGGAATCGCCGCACAGTTTACCTGTACAAAGGGGCCTCTATGGTTGATGCTGTGATAATGGACGGCACTGGCGATCATGCCTTTACCGGTGCCGGTGTCGCCCTGAATGAGCACGCTTGACAACGATCCCGATATGGACTCGATCAATTGATAGATTTCCCGCATTTTAGGGTTTTTCCCTATGATGTCGCCCAGATTGTATTTTTTCCCCTGCCACTTTTCCTTAAGCTGCTCAAAGGCCGTTAGATCTGAAAAAACCTCAACCCCGCCAATCGGGTTATCATTCAGATCCATCAACAGGTTGGTTTTGGCAGATACGGTGAGAATCTCACCTTTTTTATTATAGATCCGGCGCTTTTTAGTGATGGGGGTTTTGTATTTCATGGTCTTTTTCATGGGACAATTTTCAAGACAATCCTTTTTAGCACCACCCACATTGCAAAAAACATCCATGCAGTTTTTCCCGATGGCCTCTTGAGCCGTGTAGCCCGTAATTTTTTCAGCTGCGCGGTTAAATGACGTAATCTTCATGTTGAAGTCTATCGTTAAGACACCGTCATTTATGCTGTCCAGTATGGCCATCATCAATTTCTCTTTTTCCAGCCAGATCTTTTCAGTCGGTGTCTTTTCTTCCGGAATTAAAGAAAGATCGGAACCCTGAATTTTAAAAAATGGAATGACCTGTGGTGCTGGAATTTGCTGACTCATTGGAGCCCCCCTTATCTGAGTTATATCCCTCCTCCCCCTGCTAAATATCAGCGGATTGCCCAGTCGGATTTTTTGCGTTCTTGCGATGGTACTGGTGACCATAGGGGTTCCCAGCATGCCTGGTGTTGAACACCACCGCGTCAGGGCAATGCCCTTGGGGATGTCAGCTTCCATCGCATATTTAACGAATTGTTTCAAGTCTAAAGATACTGCGAAACGTTTCGTTACTTTAAGTATATGAATATTGTTACAGACCGCTACCGCTCAGTCCTTAAATTGAATTTGCGTGGCAATATTTTAAATCGGCAAAAGATTTAACAGATTGTAATTTTGACTATTATTGGGATAGAGTCCGGCAACTCATATCTAAATTAATGTATTCATAATTTTGTGGCATATCTATTGCTCAATAAATGTTTGATTTAAGGGTAATAGATTCGATTTGAATACAATTGATGGGCTGCAGCGAATTAAATGAATAAAAAAGAGCGATTTGAGGCGGTACGAAAATTACAGCAACCGGATTATATGCCGGTGTGGCCTCGAGCCGGATCCCAATTGATTTACGGCATGGGATGGCGCCTGACCGATATTACCGGGAATGAGTGGTATGATTCGGATAAATGCACTGAAGCTGTGCTTTGGAGCCTCAAACACATTAACTATGATGTCGCCATACCGGCCTATATGGATAGCGCCTTTGGCGTTCCATCGATTGGCGGTAATATTTCCATCCCGAGTAAATTCGGAACCTGTGTTGAAATCACCAACGATAAACCGGTAAAAAGCAAGGCTGACTGGTGCCAAATTCAAAAAAACTTGGCCCGGTTGAGTATTCCAGACGCGGATGACCGCATGAAAGGTGCATTGACAACCGTTCGTCATGTAGCTGATGACGTTGGAGAGTCAACACCCCTGGTGACAACAGGTTATCTGGCCGCAACGGCGGCCATGTTGCTCTTTCGCCCCCTTGATGATTTCTTGGAAGACATGATCATTGATCCCGAATGGGTGGATCAAATGTGCCGTGTGTCTGCTGATTGGACCCTCGATTGGATCCGTTCCCAATACGATGCCGGCGCCAACAGTGTGACCTTTATCGCCGATTCACTCGGTACCCACCTGATAAGCCCCCAGATGGGCGAGCGCTTTAATCTGCCCTATCTATGTGATCTGGTCCAGACGATTAAAAAAGAATTTAATCAGGGCGTCTGGCTGCATGTTCACGGTAATATGAATACCCCGCTGGGCTTTGCTTATTTGGAAAAAATCATAAAAGAAGCCGGGGTAGAGGGTTTGCATTTAGATGACTGCCATTCGCCGAATTGGATTAAGTCAAAGGTGGTCGATACATTCAATATCCCGGCCTGTATCGCCAGTGATTGCCACAGAATCGCGCAGGGACCTGTTGAGCGTATACAGACAGAGGTTAAAAATGCCATAGCGAAAGTTGACGACGGCCTGGGTCTGATGATGGCACCTTGCTGCCAGGTGTTGCCGTATACGCCAAACGAGCATTTCAAGGCCTGGGTGGACGCCACCCATCAATACGGCAAATTTCCATTAACCCATTGAACGCAATCGTACTTTGAAAGGGGGGGATCACGATGGACAATTAATTTCGGCAAAAAAGCAATCGTTTTAGAATACGCTTTAGAGGTACGTATTTTAAAATGCTTCTCCGGTGCCAATCCCTATTAAAAAGGAGGAAAAAATGAAACGACTTTTATTTTTTAGTTTGATTGGCCTTTTTGTGTTGGCCTTAACTTCGGCACCGCCACCCGCACTATCTGCTGACAAACCGATTCAACTCAAACTTGCCTCGCACTGGCCCGTTCTCCATGACATGAACAACGCCATGGTCCAATTTGCACAAACGCTCGGAACCGAGTCTAATGGCCGGCTCAAAACTACCTACTACCCGGCGGGAATGCTCGCTGGATCCTTTGAAAAATACGAAAAAGTTCGGGCGGGTGTCTGTGATATCACCAACATTCACATTGTGGCCCACCCCGGCGCGCTGCCATTGGTGCAACTTTCAACCCTGCCATTTCTATTTCAGAATGGGGCTGAGGCTACCTGGGTTTTAAACCAGATGAATGATATCTGGGCACCGCGCTTAGAAGAAAAGAGTCTAAAGCTGCTTTTCATGATCGGTGATCCGAATTTTCAAATTTTATTGCGAGATAAAAGAGTTACCAAATTAGAGGATCTAAAAGGCCTGCGGTTGCGTTGTGGCGGGATTGCAAATGAGGCTTTAAAACTTTACGGCGCTGTTCCCGTAAAACTAAAACACACTGATATGTATCTGGCGATGCAGCGGGGTGTTGTTGATGGCATCGTTTTTCCAGTTGGTGCGGCAAGATCATTTAAATTAGAGGAAGTAACCAAATACATTTTGAAAATCGATTTTTTCTCATATCATTTAATGGAGGCGATGAACCTGAGGACCTGGAATAAACTCCCAAAAGATTTGCAGGGTGCGGTCATGCGGGCTTCTGAAAAAGCGGGCTATTTATCCGGATTTCATTATGAAAATACGGACGGCTTCACATTCCCTTACTTTCAATCGAAGGGGATCGAAATCATCGAGCCCGATAAAGCCGAGCTTGAACGCTTTAAAGCCAAAGTGGCCGGTTTAAAGGACAAGATGGTCGCCGATCTGGAAAAAAAAGGCTTACCGGGCCAAAAAACCATGGACCGTATGGAAGCCCTGATGCAGGAATATCGAGCGTGGGTTGGTCCTTCAAAACCAAAATTTTAGTTATGGGTCAACCCCTTTATAGCTGTGTCTGCCTCTCGCAAAACGAGGGGCAGACGTATCCATATCTTTATTTAAAAGCAGGAGGGTCATACCTGTGAGGACAAAGCTTTTACAAACGTCTGCAGAAGGCATCAGCAGAGTCAGTATGTGGATTTTCAAAATAAGCAATGTGATCGCAATAGGCCTGATGCTCATTATTTTCATCGATGTATTCTTTCGAAGATTGAACCTGGCCGTCAGCGGGGCGATGGACCTAATTGAAGTATTTTTTTGCATTCTGTGCTTTCTCTGTTTCGCTTATACATGGATTAAGGGCGATCATATCAATGTCGAAATTCTGCTGGAACGTCTGCCGCCACCCTTGCAAAAAGCGATCCGACTTTTTTCGGCATTCATCGGCGTTTTTATTTTTGGCTGCCTGGCATACGGCAGTTATAAACTGGCATATGGTTCATTTCAATTCGGAGACGTTACCGTAGAGATTGGTTTCCCTAGAGGTATTCCACAAGCGGCAATGGTCGTGGGTGCGTTTTTTTGTTTTTTGCAACTCATTATTTCGATTCTTTTCGAATTTAAAATCATTCAAAAACCGGATTTATACAATAATCATGAATGAAGGAATGAACACATGGATCCAATAATCGGTATTATCGGCTTTGCGGTTCTTTTTGTGCTGCTGTTTATTGGCGTTCCCATTGCATTCTCGATGACGATTGTTGGCTTGGTTGGATTTGCCGTTCTGGTGGGTTTCGGGCAAAGTGTCGAAGGATTTGGAATCGTTGCCTACAGCAATACGGCCCATTTTGTGCTCGCATGTATCCCGCTGTTTATTCTTATGGGACAATTTGCTTTCCATACCGGCATAACCGAAGATCTTTATAAAGTCATTTATAGATGGTTGGGGGCTTTCCCGGGCGGTTTAGCCATCGCCTCTGTATTTGCTTCTGCTGGATTCGGCGCGGTAACCGGCTCCAGTGTTGCCGCTGTCGCAACCTTGGGCACTATTGCCTTGCCTGAACTAAACCGCCATAAATACGATCCTGTTTTCAGTTGCGGTACCATTGCCGCCGCGGGCACACTAGGCATTCTTATCCCGCCCAGCATTCCGATGGTGCTTTATGGCGTATTAACCGAGCAATCAATCGGCAAACTGTTTATTGCCGGAATTATACCGGGTATATTAACGGCGGTTGTATTCAGTATAATGATTTACGTCCGAGCAAAACGAAATCCAACTTTAGCCCCTAAAGGTGAAAGCTTTAGCTGGAATGAACGATTCCGATCGCTGTGGAAAGTTTGGGGGGTTCTCTCTTTATTTTTGCTGGTGGTCGGCGGAATTTTTATGGGCTTGTTTACACCCACGGAAGGCGCCGGCATCGGGGCTTTCGGTTCGTTTGTTCTTCTGTTTATTTTGCGAAAAATGAGCTGGAAGGTTTTAGCTGCGACACTGGATGGTTCCATCCGTCTCGTCGGAATGATTGTGTTGATACTGATCGGTGCCTCTGTTTTTGCCCAGTTCATCGCCATAACGGGCTTAAACATGTTTTTCGCGGACTGGGTGTCCTCATTGCCCGTAAACCGCTATATCATCCTCATCGCGATATTGCTCATCTATCTGGTGTTGGGTTGTGTGATGGATGTCATCGGCATGCTGGTCCTCACGATACCTGTGATTTTTCCGGTAATTGTCAAGCTGGGTTTCGATCCTATCTGGTTTGGCGTTTTGGTGACGGTTATGATAGAGCTAAGCCTCATTACACCGCCGGTCGGAACCAATGTAATCATCATCCGAAAGGTGTCCGGTCTCTCGATGGGCCAGGTATTTAGAGGTGTTGGCTGGTTTTTCCTGATGGAGTGTATTGTTATCGTGCTTCTGGTGTTATTCCCATTCCTATCCCTATTGCTTCCGGAGCTGATGTTATGACGGATAAAGCCAAGGTTTTTTTAATCACGGGGTTTTTAGGCTCCGGTAAGACAACGCTGTTAAAACGAATTCTTTCCTGGCAAACAGATCTGACGGGAACGGTTGTGCTGGTCAATGAATTTGGTAAGGTGGGCATCGATGGTGCTGTGCTCAAAGATGCCGGCTCAGATGTTATCGAGCTGACCAGCGGGTGCATCTGCTGTACCATCAGAAGCGAATTGGAGGACACCTTAAAAAGCATCTGGCAGCGGTTCAAGCCGGAACGCATTCTGCTTGAGGCCACCGGCGTGGCCCAGCCCAACGCTGTGGTGGAAATTGTAGAAAACGACTCTTTGAAAAATTGGATGGAAATCGAGAAGGTCGTCACCGTCCTTGACATCCGCTACTGGCTGCATCGCGAAAATTTCGGCCAATTCTTCATGAAACAGGTCGAAGAGGCCCATCTCATTTTATTGAATAAAATCGATTCAGCTGAGAAGAACCAGGTCAGCCAGAGCCTCAGCCAACTGCAACAAGCTGTCCCCGGTTGCCGGGCAATCCCCACCGCCTATTGTAAAGTTGACCCCGAAACCCTTTGGAGTACAGGCCATCAAGAGATGAAGAACCGCGGCATCGGCATTCTTGATTTCTACCAGCCTGAAGCTGAACATACCCATCAACACGATCCTGCTGATGAATGCGCCGTTGAGGCGGATGAAGACAGTGGCTATATCTCGTTTGATTTCGCGTCAGATCAACCCATGGACGAATCGGTATTAAACCGATTTCTCGATTCCCTACCCTGGCAGGTATTTCGCATTAAGGGACCGGTCCGTTTTCCCGACCGGACGGTCCTACTCAATTTTGCGGCCGGTCAATGGTCCTGGGATCCATGGACGGGTAAACCTGAAACCCGTTTAGTTCTGATTGGATGGGAAATCGAGTTAGAAAAAATAAGGTCAGATCTTGAAAATTGTGTCGGGCCTGACTAACGCCGCTTTCCATAATATTGCTACAAGTCACCGAAAGCACGGAAGTGCAGCATCAGTGGTTATAGAAAAAACGGTTGAATACCGCAGCGTTTTTTTTGAAAACCACCTATATCAAAGCTTAATAGAGTTGCGATCGTTGGCCAAGGCTTTGTGCAGGACCTCGATGGGATGAAACACCTTGTAAGATGTCAGTTGATTGAACTGTAACCGGCAGCTGAGGCAGTCAGTTATAATATATTCTGGATCGATTTCTTTTATCTTGGCGATCAATCGGCTTCCGAGATGAACCGATGCCTGATGAAATCCCCGCTTAAAGCCCATTATACCCGCCATCCCGCAGCATAAAAGCTCCCCTTTTATCGGCGCCAGGCTGAGACCCGGTATCATTTTCAGTAAATCCAGATAAGGGCGACCGATATTTTGCTCTCGTAAGTGGCAGGGCGGAAAATAGAGCATCCGACCTGCGAGGCTGCCGAATGCCGGATTAAGTTCCCCTGATTCGAAAAGCTGTGCTAAATATTCTCCCAAATCAAAGGTGTTTTCCGCCAGCTTAATGCGTTTAAGGGGGCTGATGGCGGAAAAATATCCCTCGTCTTCGAGAATCTTTTCATAGATACTCTTTTTGACGAGCTTAAACTTTCTGTCACCAGGATTCACAGATGCCTTTCCAAGCGGAATTTTAATCGTGTTTTTATCGGCGCCTACAGAGGCCTGGTATTCCTGGGCGTAATAAGCGCCTTCCGGTAAAATATTTCTGAGCATAAATCCGCAGGTCGAACAGGAACAAACAATTTGATACCCGTCGTCTATGGCGTCAAGCAGCTGCTCAATGTTGGACCGAACAAAATTGAGCGTCAATTTTCGATCACCCTCCAGCAATGACGGCATACCACAGCATTTTTGTTCCGGGTAAAAGACATCGATTCCATTCCGTTGAAAAAATTCAACGACTGCTTTGGCAACATCAGGGAAGAGAAAATTGGCCGTGCAGCCTGCAAAATAGGCGATCTTGCGATTGGGCTGCTTTTTCGGTCGTGTATTCAGGTTTTGCTTCCGAGCCCACTGTGGAAAATTTTCTTGAGGGAATACTGGAATGCGGCGCTCTTGATGAATGCCGGTGGTCGATTTGAGAAGTTTGCCTGTCAGCCGGTTTTGAGAAATAATGTTGGTTAGCTGCGGATACATGCCACACAGCTTGGCAACCCGTTCGACATCTTCTAAAGTGCGCACCCCCAATGCCAAACCGTCACGATCGATGAATTCTGTTTTGGCCTTGATGATATCCGCCCGAATATTCGGGCAAGGACACAGTGCGCAATAATTACACAGCTCCACCAGATTACGCAGCTCTTCAGATGAAATTTTCTCGCCGGTTTCGTTTTCCTTATCATATAGTCTGTAGAGCTCCGGGAACATCAAACAGTCAGAGTCCATCAGGAACCTACAAACGTCACAATCCGAGCAAGCGTCCACCACCATTCGAGCGGTGTTTTCAGGTTCACTCTTATTCATCTTTGCCGATTTTGCATTCCTTTACTAAATTTCACCTGTTTAGAGGTCTTTGCGGTTTGGTCCTTTGACTCCCTTTCATCACCCGGCCACAGTAGCCCCACAAAAAATATTCATTATGGCGCCGCGCTCGGTAATAAACCGGGCATATAGGTCAAAAAGATGAATATTGCAGCAATTTTGCATATGAAGCGTTACTCAGAGGGCA
>CAZJHF010000093.1:0-11519 GCA_964545505.1 uncultured Desulfobacterales bacterium
CAAAGATCTTATCGGTCTGATCAAAGCCAACAACACCGCTGGTATCAATGCCCTGTTGCATGAAGTCCTGGGAGCGGGTTTTAAAATTGAGGAATTAATGCCCGAATCTTGAAAGAAAATTCAGGTATTATATCTTATATCGGTTAGCCCCAAGAACGGCTAAATATTTAAATCAGACAATTTCCGATTTTAACCGGCCCAACGGGCCAACCGACAACGGAGTTTGAATGGAATCGATAATCCTTGTTAGCATCGTGCTGTACCTGCTCAGCTCAATCAGCTATGTTGCGTATCTATTTCTTCAAAAAGACTACTTGCAACGCACGGGTTTATTTCTGCTGTTGATCGGTTTCCTGTTTCATAGCCTGACCATCGTTTACGGCTTTATGCGCAGCGGCCATTTACCGGTCAGCAACATGCATGAAACGCTATCTTTTGCCGGCTGGGCAATCGCCGGTGTATTCTTTGGCATCACCATTAAATTTAATTTAAAAATATTGGGAATATTTGCAGCCCCCATTCTGACGATCATTATGATCGCCGCATCGCAATTCCCCAATGAGCCTGCTGCGACAACCCAGGTGTTCAAAAGTTTTTGGTTGGTCAGCCATGTCACCGTCATCTTTATCGGTGAAGCGGCGTTTGCCCTCGCCTGCGGGCTGGGTATTTTATATTTGCTTCAAGAAAATGAAATCAAATCAAAGAAACATCGCTTCTTTTTTAAGCGCCTACCGTCGCTGGAAATGATGGATAGCATCGGTTATGTTTGCATCGTGGTGGGCTTTGCCATGCTCACGCTGGGCCTGATCACCGGCTTCGTTTATGCCAAGGCCGTCTGGGGCCGGTTCTGGAGCTGGGATCCCAAAGAGGTCTGGGCCGGAATTACCTGGCTGTTTTATGCTGTTTTGCTTCATGGAAGGTTCGCCGTCGGTTGGCGCGGGCGACGGTCGGCCATACTGGCCATTATCGGCTTTGTGGTGCTGATTTTCACTTTTTTAGGTGTCAATCTCTATATGGAAGGGCACCACGAACCCTTTACGAAATTTTAGGCCACTTAACATGAATTAAAACCACAAAGACACAAAGAACACAAAGCACACAAAGATATACATTTATAAAATACGTTGTGACCTTTGTGCCTTTGCGGTGAAGAAAGCGCGAGTCTAAACCACGAAGGGCACAAAGAAAAGTCTTAAAAAAAATTTGGCGTCCTTCATGAACTTCGTGCTCTTCGTGGTGTAAACCAGACGCTACTAAAACCATAAATTGTTCAAGCCATGCTGGATATTTTCTTACTGGGCATAAATCATAATACCGCACCGGTTGAGCTACGCGAATGTATCGCCTTTACCGAGGATCAGTCCAAATCCGCCCTGCATTCGCTCATGAGCAAAAAATTCATCAAGGAAGCATTGCTTTTTTCAACCTGCAACCGGGTTGAAGTTCTGGTGGTTACAGATGACAGCGCCCGGGCGGTGGTTGAAACCAAAAATTTTATCGCCGAATTTAATAAAATCCCCCTGAACCAATTTGAAAGCGCCCTGTATGTGCATGAGGGCAATGAAGCGGTGCGACACGTATTTCGTGTTGCCGCAAGTCTGGATTCCATGGTTGTGGGTGAGCCGCAAATTCTGGGTCAGATAAAAGAAGCTTATAAAACAGCAATAGAAGAAAAGACTTCCGGTGTCATTTTAAATCGCCTCTTGCATCGCACCTTTTTCGTCGCCAAAAAGATTCGTACCGAAACCGGCATAGGTGATCGTGCCGTTTCCATCAGCTATGCCGCCGTTGAACTCGCGCGCAAAATTTTTGGTGTGCTGGAAGGCAAAAAAGTATTGCTTATCGGCGCCGGGGAAATGGCAGAATTGGCGGTCGAGCACCTTATCCGCTGCAAGGTCGATCACGTCTGGGTTGCCAACCGAACGTTTGAAAATGGTGTTGAACTGGCAGCACAATTCAACGGCCAGGCCATTCGGTTTGAGGAAATCCCTGAAAGTTTAAAAACGGTCGATATTATTATCAGTTCGACCGGCGCATCTGAATATGTGATTCGACCCGATCAGGTCAAAGGCATCACTCGTAAACGCAAAAATCGACCGCTCTTTTTTATTGATATCGCCGTACCTCGAGATATCGACCCGGAAATTAACCGTCTTTCGAACTCTTACGTATATGATATCGACGACTTAAAAGGAATCATAGATGAAAACATCGAAGATCGCCACAAAGAGGCGATTAAGGGCGAACGCATCGTGGATGAGGCTGTGATTCGCTTTCGGGAGTGGTATGAAAGCCTGGATGTGGTGCCCACCATTATCGCTTTGCGGAAAAAAATGACCGCCATTGCCGAAGCAGAACTGAAAAAGACCCTACAGACCAGCATGATCTCAGAGCAAGAGGCCAGGGCCGTTCGTAAAATGGCTGAATCGCTCATCAATAAAATCCTGCACGATCCTACCCGGTTTTTAAAACGAAACGGCATGCGCGAAGATAAATCGTTATACATTGATTCGGTTCGAAAGCTGTTTAATTTAGATGAATAAACATCGTCCATTGTCAGTCGTCTGTCGTCCGTCGGAAGTTCGTATTCAACCTATGGGTAAAAAATCGTCTGGTTTAAGATAATTGAGCGCCTACAACGGACAACAGCCCACGAACATCGGACAATAAATCCGGAGGATTTATATGAGCAAAACAGCATTTTTATTTCCAGGCCAAGGCTCACAGAGCGTCGGCATGGGCGCAGAATTTTATCAGGAATATGATTTTGTGCGCGAAATCTTTGACATGGCCGAAGAAACGGTCAAAATGCACATCTCAGACCTCTGTTTCAAGGGCCCCATGGAAGATTTGACCCAGACGGTCAATCTGCAGCCAGCCGTGACAACGGTTAACCTGGCGTGTCTGGCGGTTCTAAAAAAAGAAGGCGTTGCTTATGATTTTTGCGCAGGTCATAGCTTGGGAGAATACAGTGCCTTAAATGCCGCAAAGGTCGTATCTGCCGAAGATACCATTAAGCTTGTGTACAATAGGGGTAAGCTCATGCATCGCGAATCCCTCAAAAACAAAGGGGCGATGCATGCCGTTGTCGGGCTTCCCATAGCTGACGTGGCAGCCTTGGTCGCCGAGGTTCAGTCGCAGGGTATTGTGTCAGTCGCCAACCACAATAGCGAACTGCAGATTGTTATCACCGGTTCACCGGAATACGTTGAACAGGTTTCAGCGCTTGCCGGCCAGAAGGGCGCCAAAGCCATACCGCTTAAAGTCAGCGGCGCCTGGCACAGTGAGTTGATAAAGGGTGCAGAAGAGGAGTTCAATACGATTTTGTCACAAATAATATTTCATCCGCCTGAAAAAACCCTGGTTTTAAATGTGACCGGCGATATTGCCACTGAAGCCGATGAAATTAAAGCAGGTATGCAGCGGCAGCTGTGCAGCCCGGTTAAATGGTATGATGCCATGGGTATATTTGCACAGCAAAAAGTGGATACGTTCGTGGAAGTCGGGCCCGGAAGGGTCCTGGCCGGCCTGTTAAAAAAAATTTTGCCATCGGATTACCCTGTTAAAATCTACAATGTCAGCAACATGAAACAGCTTGAAGGATTTTTAAAGGAAACCGCATAAGCAATTAAAATACCTAAAGTTTTTATACAGAAAGACCGATATCACCTTAAATGATTATCGGTAAATATAGATCATATGTTGTCGGCCGGGTGGCGAAGTGCTATAATTGTCAAAAAGTTGAAAAACGCATTTTAGGCTTTACAGGCAAATTGAGTTGTGCTAATGAAAGCAATTTTTAAAAGTTCTTATCAGCACCGGAAAGACTAGAGGTTTGCCTATGAAAAAGAAAGATAAAGAATATTTCACAAAATTGCTCACAGATTGGTTGGAGGAGCTTCTAGACCAGGCTGGTGACACGGTGTCTGGCATGACCGTGCCAAAAGAAAATTTTCCAGACCCCACTGATCGTGCTGCACTTGAAGCCGATCGCAATTTCATGCTGCGCATACGCGACAGAGAACATAAATTGATTAAGAAAATCAAAGAGGCGGTCGTCCGTCTGGAAAATGACACTTACGGCATTTGCGATTCGTGCGGCGAAGATATCTCTTTAAAAAGGCTGAAAGCGCGGCCGGTTACAACTCAGTGTATTGACTGTAAATCCAAAGAGGAGGCGTTAGAAAAGGCTCTTGGACTATAACAACCATCTGGGGATAGACCTTCATATACACTCATCCGCCTCAGATGGCTCCCTGTCACCGGCCGCAATCCTCGAAAATGCCCTGAAGCTCAATCTGGCCGCTATCGCCATAACGGATCATGATTCAATCGATGGATCCGAGGAGGCCCTGCGGACCGGCATACCGCCGTCTTTAGAATTTTTATCCGGCGTCGAGATCAGCGCAGCATACCCCCCTTTTTTTCCGGGCTCCGGCAGTTTCCATATCCTGGGCTACGGCATTCGTCTTGACTACCCGGTTTTGAATCAAACACTCAAAAAACTCCAGAAAGTCAGAAAAAACCGTAATCCTAAAATTATCAGGCGACTGAATGAACTGGGCTTTCCGATTTCATTGGAAGAAGTCCAGCAAATCGGGGGTGATGGCCAGATCGGCAGACCGCATATTGCCCTTACCCTGGTGAAAAAAGGCTATGTCGCATCCATTGGAGAAGCCTTCCGAAAATTATTGGGCGCCCAAAAGCCTGCCTATATTGAAAAAGAGCGCCTGGGATGTGAGCAAACGATTGAAATGATCCGGGAGGCCGGAGGCGTCGCCACATTAGCCCATCCGGGACTGCTGGAGATTGCAGGTGAAAGCCAGCTGGAAACACTCATCCAAAATTTAGTGAAGATCGGAATGGGTGCCATTGAAGTGTACTATCCACAACACACTGCAGAGCAGACAGAACAGTTTGAGCGCCTGGCAAAACAAAATGACCTGCTGGTGACCGGGGGAACGGATTTTCACGGTGCATTAACGCCGGAGATTCAAATGGGATCGGGAAACGGAAATCTGTTTATTTCACATCATATTTATGAAGCACTGATGGGTGCCATATCCTAGGTTTTGAATATGGACACAGTTAATTCGATCGATATCGAACAAAAATTAGATTATCAGTTTAAATCTAAAGAGCTGCTTGCAGAAGCTTTGAGACACAGCTCCTTTGTAAACGAACAGCCGGAATCAGATCTGCGGGACAATGAGCGGCTCGAGTTTCTCGGAGATGCCGTCTTAAATCTTATCGTCGGCCATATCTTGATGGAGCGTTACCCGCAAATGAAAGAGGGCGATCTTTCCAGAACCCGGGCCAATTTGGTTAATGAGACCCAGCTGGCTACGATGGCGCGCTCCATCGGGTTGGGATCTTATCTTCAACTGGGTAAAGGTGAGATTCAAACCCATGGCATGGAAAAAAATTCTATCCTGGCAGGGGCGTATGAAGCATTAGTCGCCGCTCTTTATCTGGATAGCGGTTATAAATCCACCTTTAGCATCATCGAAAAGAATTTTGTGCCCATTGTTGATCAGGTTCAATCGGCAAGCGACAGTTATGACTACAAAAGCCGTCTGCAGGAATGGGTTCAGGAAAAGCATGGCGCCATACCCAACTATAATGTCGTCAATGAACAGGGGCCGGATCACGATAAAACCTTCTGGGTGTTGGTAAAGATTTTTGGGATCGAAGCACAGGGTACCGGCAAAAACAAGAAAACAGCCGAACAGGATGCGGCCCGTAAGGCGCTTGAGATTCTTGAGAAAGAATCTTAAGCATTCAAAGTTGCCTAAGCCAAATTCATTTTTCAGCCTGTCTATCAAAAGCTGCTGGCAACTGGCTTCTTGCTGCTGGCCGCTTGCCACTGACAGCTGGCCTCTTTACAAGAGGCGCTGATCAGTTAGCGATGGTAAGTCGGCCTGGGCCCGCAGGTCGTACTTTTAATCGCATGCTTGTAAGCGTCGGGTAGGTGAAAATGTTCAGCAGGCGGTAATTGGTGAAAAAAACCAGTCGCCGGTAGCGAGTCGCCAGATGCCAGATGCCAGAGATCAGTCGCCAGAAGCCAGAAGCCGTCCTTTGATCATCCCCATTTTTTTGCCCCACGCCGGCTGCCCCCACCAATGTGTATTTTGCAACCAGTCATCCATTACCGGCGCACATTCAACACCGGTAAGCATAGATGTCCACCACCAAATCGAAACCTTTCTCAACTACAGACGCAAAGAACGTGGGCACACTCAGATTGCCTTTTTTGGCGGAAATTTTTTCGGAATTCAACCGCAGGCTGTGAAGCGCTTGCTGGCTGAAGCAACTGAGGCTGTTAATGCAGGCCAGGCGGACAGCATTCGTTTTTCAACCCGGCCAGATACCGTAGATCGTCAACGGTTGTCATCGATCAGGGGTTTTCCCGTAACGACCATCGAACTGGGGGTTCAATCCATGAACAACACCGTGCTGAAGCGCAGCAACCGCGGCCATACCACCGCAGATACCGTCACAGCGGTGCAGCTACTCAAAGAACATGACTATGAAGTCGGCGTGCAGATGATGGTCAGTCTACCGGGCGATAACGCCCAACGCCTGCGCGCAACCGCCCGGCAGGTTGCCCGGCTCAAACCTGATTTTATCCGCATCTATCCTACGGTTGTTCTGGCCGGCAGCCCTTTGGCAACCGCTTACCAAAAAGGCGAATATGTTCCCTTGAGCCTTACAGAAGCGGTGCAGCAGGTAAAGGATCTATACCTGTTTTTTAAAAGCGAAAATATTCGTGTGATTCGGATGGGCCTTCAAGCATCGACAGATCTCGAGAACGGATCAACAATTTTAGCTGGCCCGTATCACCCGGCTTTCGGGCATCTGGTTTACTCAGAGATTTTTTTGGATATGGCGACAGTGGCCCTAGAATCGGAAAATCCAAAAGGAGCTGCAATCACCCTGCACGTTCATCCGCGCAGTGTTTCCAAAATGAGAGGCCAAAATAACCGCAACATTAAACGGCTCGGCGAAAAATTTCATCTCCAATCGGTTGAAATCGTCCCGGACGATGCCTTAAATGAAGATCAATTGAAAATTAATGCCCTTCGCTAGATTTACGACTCAGGCTTTTTTTAGGTCAGAAAATAATGTGGCTCGCTGAAGATATTAGAAATGTACCTATAGCGGTTTGGTGGTATTATTGCTGATTTCAGGCTGCGACGCTTTATACTTTTCATATAAAATACGAACAATACCATCGGCCAGGCCGACCTGAGGAACATAGATTTTACGAATACCGGCCCATTTCATAACCTTAAGATAAATATCCAATGCCGGGATGATGACGTCGGCGCGATCCGGTCGCAACGCTAATTGCTTGATGCGCTCCTCAACTGTAAAATGCTTTAAAAACCGGCGGACTTTCATCATCTTGTCATGTGATAGTGGTTTGCCGTTTTTACAGTTTGCCAGGCGAAATACCTTGTTAATATTACCGCCGCTCCCGATCGCCGCCATGGAAGTAAATGGCGCCGTGCAATTTTTCAACCACTGTCTCATCTTTTTCCAATAGGCTTTTGTTACCAGGCCCTCCAGCAATCGGATGGTGCCGATGTTAAAGGAGCCGGAGGTAATGATTTGGCCCCTCGAAAAAAGGGTAATTTCAGTGCTGCCCCCGCCAATGTCCACGTATAGATAAGCATCGTTTCCACCAAACAGATCGGCACTTTTATTTTCAAATATAAACTGGGCCTCTCTTACGCCGTCGATAATTTCGATTTTAATGCCAGCCTCGGCGAGAATTCGATTGCAGATCTCCGGCCCGTTTTCCGCCTCACGCATAGCCGATGTGGCACAGGCCATCAAGTCCAGCGGCTGAAAGGCTCCGATCAGGTGATTAAATCCGATCATGCTCTTTACCAGTTGAGTGACCTTGCTGTCTGAAATGTATTTTTGGGTAAAAGCATCATCGCCTAAGCGAATGGGCATACGGATCAGCGACATTTTTCTGAAAGTCGCTGAATATGCTTCTTCAAATACACCCGACAATAATAGTCTGACGGCATTTGAGCCGATATCGATGGCCGCGAATTTTAATAATGATTCCATGTTAAGCTAAGCTCTGAATGCTATTTTAGGGCTTAAAATAAACGCCTGTCCGCACATGAAGTATTCGGGTAAAGGCAGTTAAAACCAGCCAGCCAAAAGAAATCTTTTTTTTATCTCAGTGATATTGTGAAACACGTTTATGAGAATGTCAAATGCTGTATGGCTTCATTTTTAATCGAAAGTCCGGCGACACCATTAATCAGTCCGAACACAAAAATAAGCATGCGCTAAATTGATTAAATATTAACAGGTTACCAGAGTTTTCGTTTTATTTAAGTTGACATTTCATCCAGCAGTCTTTTATAAAGAACGGGTTGGGGGGAAATATCTGATGTAACAACCTAGCACAATTCCGAAGTCGATCCACAAACTGTCTCGCCAGTTCATCAAACGCGCGCTCTTGCCAATTGGACATTTCCCGCTTTGTCAATTCAAGAAACAAGCGCACCATACTTGAGGTGGACGGAGAAAATAATTCATGAGCCCTCCCGAAAATCAACACAAAGAACCATTGGTTACCAAAGAAAGCCGGCTAACCGGCATTTCTACTGCCAAAGATGTGCCCTCCGAAAAGACATCTAGAACTGAGGAAAAACCGCCAAGAATCGATGTTGATTCGCCCAGTGCACTCATCAACCGCGAGTTAAGCTGGCTCAGTTTTGCCCGCCGTGTACTCGCCCTCGCAGAGGACCCCGAGTTACCCTTGCTTGAACGGGTCAAATTCGCCGGCATCATGGGTATGCTATATGACGAATTTGCGATGAAACGTATGGGGGGACTCAAACGTAAAATCGAAAAAAGGAAACGCAAAAAGAAACAGAAACTGTCCCCCGACGGGCTCAGCGCCGAAGAGGAACTGCAAGCCTGCCGAGAAGAGCTGCAGAAACAGGCTCGCCTTGTTTCTCGTCTGGTGGCTCAAGAGCTTCGACCCGCTCTGGCAACAGCCGGGATTCCCATCATGGAATATTCGGAGTTGAGCGACAAACAGCAGAAACAGATGCAACGCTATTTCCTTGAATCGGTAGAGCCCATCCTTACACCACTGGCCGTCGATGTTTCACACCCCTTTCCTTTTATCAGCAACCTGGGGCTGAACCTCGCGGTTGAGGTTAAGGAAACTAAAAAGAAGCGCAACCGCTTTGTGCGCATCAAGGTTCCGGCGAACCGCCCGCGCTGGGTGCCGCTGGACGACAACGCCGGTTTTGTGCCGCTGGAGCAAGTGATCGCGTCCAACCTCGGTCTGCTCTTTCCCAAGGCAGCCGACCTTAAGTGTTATTTTTTCCGCGTAACGCGTGTCGCCAAAGATGATCCGTGGGAACGGACAATTTTGAATTTGGAAGACCCTGAAGCCGATATTATTCCGGGTCGCATCATCGGCATGGTAACCGAAGAACTGACGGCCCGAAAATTTGCCGGTGTAACTCGCCTTCAGGTCAGTGCTGACATGCCCAAAAAACTTCAGCGCTGGATCGCCGAGCAACTCAAAGCGGATCTATGTGAACTGGAATCCATAGAGGGTTTGATGAGTTTGGCCGATTTAATGAAGTTTCAGGTGGAAGGTTATCCAGAACTGCGTGATCCACCCCATCATCCGGTATTCCATACCCGCCTGCGACGTCTGGACTTTAGCGATTCGGCCGACATATTCGCCGAGATTCGTAAAGGCGACATTTTGTTGCACCATCCGTACCACAGCTTTGACAGTTCCATCCTGCATTTTTTGCAAAGCGCCGCGGTCGACCCACAGGTGCTGGCCATCAAGCTCACCATATATCGCACCAGCAGTGAGTCGCCTATTATTCAGGCCCTGATGGAAGCGGCGCGCCAGGGCAAACAGGTAGCAGTGCTGGTGGAAATCACAGCGCGATTCGATGAGGCACCGAACATCGCCTGGGGCAGACGACTGGAGCAAGAGGGTGCACACGTTGCATATGGAGTAGAGCGACTGAAGACCCACGTAAAATTGGCACTGGTCGTCCGCGAAGAGAAAGACGGCATTTGCCGTTATGTGCATGTGGGAACTGGAAACTACCACACCGTCACGGCCCGCATTTATGAAGACATGGGCATTCTGAGCTGCGAACCGGAACTGGGATCTAATGTTGCGGCTTTGTTTAACGAACTGACAGGTGCCACGCCGTCTCCCGACTACGGCAAGCTTATGGTTGCCCCCTATAATATGCGCGAAAACTTCACCGATTTGATCCAGCGCGAAATGCAGCACTGCCAGAAGGACCGTCCTTCAGGTATCTGGGCCAAAATGAATCAACTCCAGGATGCGCGTATGATTCGCGAACTGTATCTCGCCGGTCAAGCCGGGGTACCGATCACCCTGAACATCCGCGGTTTATGCTGTCTGCGCGCCGGAGTTCCTGGATTGTCAGAAAATATACGGGTTTACAGTACCCTCGGTCGCTTTTTGGAACATGCACGAATCTATCGATTTGAAAATGGTGGTGACCCGAAATTCTTTATCGGTTCAGCCGATTGGATGCAGCGCAATCTCAACCGACGCATGGAAACCATCGTGCCCGTTTCCGACCCCGCACTCAGACTGGAGCTGGAGGAGACATTGCAGGTTTACGAAAACGACAACTGCTCGGCCTGGGATATGCAGCCTGACGACAAATATATTAAGCGACAACCGCGCCAGGACCACAAACGACGCGCCGCACAAGAAATGTTTATCGAGCTCATCGCTAAGCAGTCAAAGAATAAAGGCAAGGTTCAGAAGCGGTTTCATCGTCATTGAAACCGTATTGCAAAAATACATGCAGGCTGAACATATCGACTACATGCGGCTGAGCGATTTGTCGCCAGCATCCGTCATTTCCAGGACGCGTCTATCGGATTTGTCCAAAAATATCTAATTGAAGAATCAAATCATGATCAACAATCTGAGATTCAACTTGCCGGACGGCCATGATGAAAAGCAATTCATCAGACAACTGACCGATCAATACACCATCAAAAAGGAGCCCACTGTTGCCGAGCGGTTTACGATTTATGATACCTTCGACTGGCGTTTATTTAATAAATCGCTCATTTTGCATTCAATCGGTAACAGGTTGTTTTTGCGCAAACTGAAAAAAAGCGACAATGGTTACAGCGCGGAATTCAGCAGGACACCCGTTTTCATCTGGGACTTTCCAGACGGTGAGCTAAAAGAAAAACTGGCACCGATTATTAAAATGCGCGCCCTTTTGAGGCTCGTTGAAATCCAATCCCGATCAACGCCATATCGCATTTTAAACGCGGATGAAAAAACAGTGGCCCGTTTAGCCTTGGAAGAATTTCGCTCGCCGCGAAAAAGAAGCCGCTCGGCGCTGGTCAGGCATTTATGGTTGAAGCCCGTCAAAGGATATCCCAGATATGTGCGCAATCTGACCAAAAGCTTCAAGGAAACAGGACTGACAATCGGTACCCAAAAGGAA
>CAZJHF010000094.1:0-11478 GCA_964545505.1 uncultured Desulfobacterales bacterium
CTGCTGATAGTTCATTCCGCAATTGACAAGGGCTGGGCAGAAAAACTCCCCGACCCCTCAACTAACCAGGTATTGAGGTCGAAAGACAAAAACCAACTCGCCCGCATGCCTTGCCTGGCTTCGGCCGCGGGCGCGGGTTGAGTACTTTTTTTACGGTAACCTATTATGACTTAAATCGATCGGGTTTTTTAAGGGTTGCAAAATTTGGTAAGTCTCGGCTATGGTCGGCATATGAATCATACAGGAAAGGAGGCCCCATGAACGAGAGCAACATCCATATAAGGCTCATGAAGGCTGACGATTTTGACGCTATCGTTGGGATTGACGAGAAAGTGCTCAAGACCTCCCGGCCCGAGTACTATAAGATGAAGTTTGAAAAGCTTTTTGAAACCAAGGATTATTTACCTGCATCGCTGGTGGCAGAACAAGAAGACGGGACGGTGGTCGGATTTGTCATGGGTGAAATCTATATGGGGGAATACGGTATTTTCCAGGAAGAAGCATCCCTGGATACCATTGGCGTTGATCCCGATAACCAGTACAAGGGCATCGGCGAGCAGTTGATCAATGAATTTATCGATCATTTGAAAAAAGTCGGCGTTCAGAAAATAAACACTCTTGTCGACTGGAACGATTCCAAACTGATACACTTTTTTAGTGCAAACAAATTCAGCCCATCCAAAACCATTAACCTGGAAAGACGCCTTTAAGTTTAGTGATAAATTAGCGGCAGCTGCCGTGGGGATGCTTTCTGTCCGACCGGTAGGACTACCAGGTTTTGCTCATGTCGTTAAGAAATTCTTCGATCTCATCAAGATGCTGTTTGCGATGTATCGATCGATAGAGCCTGAACGGTTCTCCAAGGGCGACAATGTCATTTATGAGTTCCGTAGAGGCTTCCTCTAATTCATGATCTATCGCTTCAGCAGATGAAATCGCCAGATTGGCTGCTTTCCGGGGGGGTATCGCCAGCCATATGGAAAGGAGGGCATCATTGGTAATATCAAAATCAATGGATGACGGTTGAACACCGTCTTTTTTCCACTTCCGCAATAAAAATAGGGCAAGCTGGTCCCAGAATGCCAGATGCGCCAGAGCCACCGCTATCGTCCAGCCATTGCCGATCGGAAAAATCAGCTCCTCGTCTGCGAGTTTTTCGACAAGAGACAGCAGTCTTTCACGTTCTTTAGCATTTTCGCTCACAAAGGATCGCTCCATTTATCCTCCTTTAGTACAACATCGATCTGAGACAAACCCACTATAATTTATAATACATTATTATATGACGACTTACCAGCTGGAATTGACGCCTGGACAAAATTAAACATCGGCGAAACAGCGCGGTCACAGCTTGCATTCTTAAAGTATTTTTCTTTGCAAGACGCCGAAGTCACCCGGGTAATCGTGTGAAATCCGCGCTGTTTAAAAAATGGTTCAATTTCTCCTTCTTTGATGCCAAATTGCAGGGAAGCGCCCTCGCTTTCCACAAACTGCCGCAGCACCTGTGCTTCTTTTAAGGGACTGGTTCCTTCCACGACCGCTTCTGAGAAATAATCGGCCACAAAGGCGCTGCCAGGGCCGGAAGCGTTGACAACAAAGGACAGCAGCGCATCTACAGCCGCTGGCGGAACATACATCAGTAATCCTTCCACGATAAACAAGGTTTTTAATTCGGGGTTGTAGTTGTTTTCAATGAGTTTGCGGTCCAACCGATCCTGACCGAAAACCACCGGGACGTAAGCCACATGAGCCGGTAAACCATCAAAAATCTCCTGGATCTTCTCAACCTTAACCTGTTGGGTAAGCGGATGATCCACCTCAAAAACCCTGAGATTTTCTTTTACAGCCTCAAATCGATATGCCCGGGTGTCAAAACCGGCACCGATAATGACCAATTGCTTGAATCCGGCTGCAACACACTCAAGTAAAACCTCATCGATAAAGCGCACCCGGGCCACGATGGCACCGTTAACACCGGGCATCATTTGCTCGTATAGAGAAATACCCGCTCTGACTTTTTCCAAATCCTGCAGATTTTCACGCATTTCAGCAGTTAAAAAATATTCAGCATAGGGATCATCGAATACGCGTTCATCTTCAGGAAGATGTGTTTCACTCGCTCTCAGTCCCGCAATTTGAGCGGCCATTTTTCTGGGATCTATTTGGCTCATTTTATCCTCCTTTTTTGTGCTTTGCTATGGGGTCAGAATGCATTTGCGCCTTTAAGCCATCCAGGATGGCTAAGCTGCCCTCCTGCATTACCGTGGGAATCGTTTTGGTGTCCCATATGCCCGGCGGAGGGTTGCTGGCTTGAAACGCAAGACCATGCGCAAATAGCCAGCGCATACCTTGAATTTTATAGATCTGTTCATCGGATAAGCCTTTAAAGGCCGGGTAATCTGAAAGCGACAGCGTCAGCGTATTCCAGAATAGATTCGGTGGCGATCATGGTTGCCAGTGAGCTCTGACAGGTGAACGCCAGCAGCAGGGTGATAGATACACAAAGATCGGTGCTTTTAAATCGTTTTTTAATACTGTTCGGCATATCAATTTTTTGCGGCAACGGCCTTGAAAAAGGTATAGCAAAAAACGCCGTCGGCCTGTGTGGTGCGGTATAGATCCTGGATGCCTTGATCAAAAAGATTCTGATCGACGATACCAGCCTGGAGGGCGGCATCACGAACGCCTGCGATCATCGCAGTAAAGGTATTTTGGGTGAACCCTTCGACAAGCTCGGGCTTGCTGGAATCGACATAAACCATGCGTGGATAAACATGAATGGCGTTGAACCCGGCTTTTCTCAAAAGCGGGTAGAGCTCTCTGCCAATCAGGGCATTACCGCCGGCCCGACGCTGCAGTTCGACCTGGCACTGTATGGCGCTGCGGGCGGCTTCACTGTCGGGGTAAAAATAGGCCGAGCCATGATCACCTTCAATGACGGTGATCGTTCCTCCCACCTTCAGAAGACTTTTGAGTATGGCCAGTGCTTTATCAGGGCTCGAAAGATGCTCCAGAACATGACACACAAAGACATGGTCGAAGGATTCAGGCTTAAAATTCAAATTGAATATGTCAGCCTGCTCAAACGCCACATTGCTAATTCCCGCACGCGCCACCGCTTTTTTGGCCTGACGAATAGAATCTTCGGATATATCGATAGAAAGGAAAGCTGCATCCGGGCTGTTGCGCGCCAAAGTAATGGTCTGAGAGCCCACACCACAACCGGCTTCCAGAACCCGGCTGCCGGACTGATAGTGCGTATCGGAATGTAAAAGCGCCACCAGAGTATTGGCTTGATCCTGCAAGCGCCTGTTTTCTTTATCGTTATATCCATGAACATATGATCTAACCATGCTGTCTCTCCGGCTGTCCAAAATTATGATTATAGCGACAATAAACTAAAAAAGGAAAATTATGTTGGGAAATTAATAGCAAAACATCGAGAAGCAAACAAGAGGGCCGGTTGGGTGACACGCAAATGAAGCTCAAATCAGGAGGGGCGAAACGGGTTTGGCCCGATGGCCTGGGAAGACAACAGTTCCAGCTTTACTGCTTCAGACAGATGGGCTCGGAATTGGGGTGCAGGATGAAAATTATCTTTTCCAATCCGGCTCCTGGGATTTTTTTATGGGATCGACAATGGCTGCAACCGGCTGTTTGCCGGCCTTCAGCCTGGCTTTGCGCTGGTAAAGCCGTTCACCGGGCATCAGATGGCATATTCCCCAAAAAAAGAAGAATTGGGCCAATGCAAAAACGACATAAAAGATAATCACTTTATAGTAATCTTTAAGAACTCCGACCGTCTCACTTAGCGTCATGGGCATCCTCCTCAAATACCGCCTTTACAAACCGGCGCGGAGAAAGTTACAATTCAATGAAAGCGCTTATGCAAACAGACCCTATTGTATAAATGTACATATGTCAAGTACATTTATACTTTTCAATTGCGCTATTAATTGCCAAATTCATGGGGATACGGCCAACATATGGGTGGTGGGTAAAAAATTCAAAATCGCGCATCGAGGAATGTCTGAAGCCATAAAAGGAAGGGGCCAGGCAATAAAATCAATAAATGCCCGGTCCCCATCTGAAGTAACTGACCAGAAACAAGGCCAGGACACTTCCCGGTATGGCCAGAGTCAGTTTAACGAGCGTCCACCCGGAAGTGGGCTCATAATCCTGAGGATCAGCAGCGCAATGAACGCTGGGAAAAGGAATAATGGTGCAGCCACCTGGGGTGGTAACGGTGTTGGTCAGGCCCAGACGGGCCATTTTTTTTAGAATAAGCTGGATTAATATCTGATCATTCAATCGCTGGGCTTTGTGCATAATTTGAAGATAATAATCCCGCTTGCGGGCAGCAGCTTCAAATGGTTCAGACATGATCAGACCTCACTTAAATGGTTTTAATGGTTTTTTTAGATGGCGCCGCAGCCGCTTGAGGGCCATCCTGCCAGATGCCGGCAATTTTTTTGGATAGATATTCGAGCAGGTCGAAATCCTCTATCACAGCCGCCCTTTCAAGCATTTCCAGATATTCGTGCAACTCGGGAAACAGGTCAACAACCTTTTGAGACAGCAAAATGCCATCTGTTAATGCTGCGGCATTAATTGTATTGCTGCCCGCTGACGGCTGGAGCTGTTGCACGGGTACCTCCAGGCAGCGCGCAATGCGCTTGAGATCATCGTCGCTGACACGTTGCTTGCCCAGCTCGATATTCTTAATTTTCGTGCGCCCCGAATCCAGGGTTGTTTTAAATGCGCGGGATCCCAGCTCGGCCTGGTTGAGACTGGCCCGTTTTCTCAAGATTTGAATCATCTCACTTTGCGTTAGCTGCATGTTTTCTCCGCTTAATGATCAAAGGGTAAGCAATCTGATAGATTCCCCCCGGCCAATTGGCACGTCTGATAGGCTACAATTTGTCCGTAAAAATGTCAATATTAAAAAGGTTCAGGGTTCAACCATTAGGTGTCAGATTTCGGGTGTCAGGTGTCAGAAAACAAAGAGCCGAAGGTCCAGACTTCGCTTTTATGACCTTTGCTGCGACAAGGCGGCGAGGTAAGCAGGGGTCTGGTTCAGGGCTGAGGCATTTATGCTGGAATGGTTGAATCGCAATAACCACATCGGATGGGCAGGATATTATTTTTTCTCGGGAAAGGATCTTTCCTGACTACCAATACCGATAACCGCATCACTGGCGTCCAGGGCTATGACGGTAATTTTATAGCGACCGGGATTGTTCGGTGGCGGGCAGGGCCCTGTGATTTCCGTATGGCTGCCTTTGGTGATGGTGCCGGATCCGGCATAGGCGATCTTTACTTTGCCATGGTCGAAACCATGCTCATGATCGTACATGCTGACTTCAAGGAACTCGGTATTTTCCGGTACTGCCTTGATGTGCATCCGGGGTAGCCCCATACCGCAATGTTCGTAGCCGTCCCAGGTGAATTCAACCGTTAGGGCAACGGCATCCGGGTGTCTCTGACAACTGACCAACAGAAAACAAAAGGTTATGATGATTAAAGAGATCCACTTATTCATTGCAGTTTCCCTTAAAACGGCGGGTTAGGCGGACAAAACAATTTAAAATAAATATCAAACCAGAGATAACGCTTTCACGTGTGAGGGGCTACAGAAGCAATCGTTTATTGATTCATGATGATTATCGCGAAAGCTGGTTGCCATACCATCTCCATTGGCCATTTTCTTTGATTATATAAAAGCGAGACTGTATGGGAATTTCAAAATATTTGTCTTTTCGCACGCCTTCAACTTTTGCAAGGTTTCCATGGCGTTCAAAGCCGGTCAGGATTACTTTTGATTGCGACATATAAGGCGCAGCTATTTTAAAGAAAGCAAGAAGACGGTTTTTGGTTACGCCATAGCTCAGAAAATTATCGGATACGGTCTCGGAGACTTTCAAAATATCTTTATCTGCAGTTGCCTGATTAAAGCCATCTAAGAAGGCTTTGACATCCTCGGGCAGTTCGATCGCTTTGAGCGGTTTTTGCGACGGACGCTCTCTTTTAACCGCTGCGGCAACCAGATCAAACAAAGGGTCATAATGAACCGAAGTGGGCGCAACCGGTTGCCTTGTTTCCGATGTGACAACAACTACCAGATCCAGTTTGGGAACGACCGCAATAAACTGACCCCTTCGCCCCCAGGCCCGATAGCTGTGGCAGCCATCCACATCCTTTACCCACCACTGGTAGCCGTACCCGGTGGGCCCATATATACGATGGGCATACCATCGGTGGCGGGTGGAGGCCTGCACCCAATGTTCAGAGACAATCGCTTGGCCGTCCCAATACCCATTATTGAGGTACAGGAAGCCCAGTTTGGCTAAATCCCGGGCAGTGAGACTCAGGCCAAAACCCCCCATATAGTAGCCTTGAGGGTCATTGTCCCATTGCCGTTGCCGTATGCCCAGGGGTTTAAAAAGATGTTGATCCGCAAATTCCAGCGTGCTGACTTTTGTCGATTTCTCCAGAATGATAGACAGCAGATGGGATAAGGATGAGTTGTAATTAAAAACGTTGCCCGGATAATCTTCCTGCGGCCGTTGAAGCGCAGACTCCCCCCAGTCCAGCGAAGTAACCCAGTCCCACATTTCCGGGCCCCAATCGTTCCACTTTACTCCGGCACTCATGGTCAAAAGGTGTTTGAGGCGGATCTCCTTTTTTCGCCAATCCAAATCAGCGGTGACATATTCAGGCAAAAAATCGTACACGCTTTGATCCACACTCTTCAGATAACCCCTGTCCAGGGCGATGCCGATCAAAGCGGATGTGACGCTTTTGGTAACAGAATGAATGACCGCAATGCGGTCCGGGCTGCCCTGGCGAAAATATTTCTCAAAAGCCAGATATCCGTTTTTAACAACCAGCAAACTAAACGCATCTGGAAGTCTTTCCTGGATGAATTCAACCGCTATCCCCAATTTAGCAGGATCCATGCCCTGCTGCTCGGGCGTTGAGGCCCTCCAGCCGTTAGTGGGCCAGTAATCCCGCTTGATCGATTGCCCGCAGATTGCATTTTCATTTAAAACTAAAATAAGGATAAAAACAAAAATACAAAACACTGTTTGTTTGAAACCTGTATTTAATAATTTCATAATTTTTTCCTTTCAGCAGAAAAAATTAGAAAGAATGATGATCCAGAGGTTATGTAAAAGAATATAAGATATTTATGTTGCTGATAATTATAGCCTGATAAATACAATCAGCATCACGATTTTTCGGAGGAGCACGATAATCAGACGAGAACTCAGTTACGAATATTAAAATGATAAACCGCTACGAGTCAGCTGGGTTAGGAGGTTCAGAAGAACGTATATGGATTTATACGCAATCGAAGGGATTCAGTCAATTATTTAAGGACATCGGCCGTTTTACCTCCGGCAAAATTTAGTTTTACTTGACCGCAGCGCCACCCATTATGATATCTGATGTATGCGTGGACGATGCTAAGTGCAATTTTAGAAAGAAAGTTATCACCGACATGACACCCACCAGGTATGATCGCATTGGAATCAATTATACTCAGAATCGCAAAGCGGATATCCGTATTGTGAGATCCTTAGACCGTCTTTTGAACCTGCCTGACGGTTCAACCATCGCAGACATGGGGGCCGGAACCGGTAATTACGCCAATGCCCTGGAAAATTCAGGCTATGATTTAAAAGCGGTGGAACCATCCCAAGAAATGCGCTCACAGGCCAAAGCCGATGCGAAGGTCGAATGGCTGTGCGGTACGGCTGAAAAAATTCCGTTAACGGACAGCTCAGTAGACGGTGTAATCGTCATCCTGGCGCTTCATCATTTTTCCGCACCTGTAGAGGCAGCCGCTGAAATTCAGCGAATCTGCCCCAGGGGCCCGCTGGTGATATTTACGATCGATCCGCGCCAGAGTGAAGATTTCTGGTTTGAGAGGTATTTTCCAGACATTTACAGGCAGGACTTTAGATCATTTCCGCCCATCGAAGATGTGGTCGACTTGTTTGCCTGCACCCGCAAGGAGTCGTGCGAAATAGAAAAATTCCCGCTGCCGCATGACCTGACCGATTTAAATATGTATTCCGGCTGGAACCGGCCTGAATTATATTTAGACCCGCAGGCCAGACAGAGTATGTCGGGCTTTGCACTGGCTTCAGCATCAAGCGTTGATAGCGGAGTAGGATCTCTGGGCCATCATCTGAAGTCCGGCAAATGGGATCAGCAGTATGGCCATCTTCGAAAACAGAAGTATTTTGACGCCGGATTTCGCTTTATCAAATTTTACGAAAATTGACATCATGCAACGCAGGTGAGCGGTGTTTTACCCATAGCGGCAATGTATACCCAGATGCGGCCTAATTTTTGTCTGTTGAATGCGTGCTTGGCATTTGCACGGTTTGAAAGTTGACAAATTCGTATAAATTTGAAATACTTAAGTAGTCCACGATTTAAAGGAATCATAACCCATCCTCCTGAAAATCCGCTCAGGGCATCAGTGGTACCATCCACAGATAATATCCCCTGAAAGGACCAAGGACGCATCCGGCTTATAAGGCAGAGTCAGAAGTGACGCTGCCTTCATTTTTTTGGGTTGTGTTTATCTGTACGTAAGCTCAAATAAACCGAGGAGATAACAATGAAAGAAGCCCAGGTTGGAAATTTGGTCAGCGTGCATTATACCGGCAAATTAAATAATGGAGAGGTCTTTGACTCATCTAAGGATCGTGATCCCCTGGAGTTCACATTGGGCAAGGAGGAACTGCTGGCGGGTTTTGAAGACGGTGTGGTGGGTATGAAGCCCGGCGAATCCAAGTCGGTGACGCTTGAGCCTGAAAATGCCTTTGGCGATCGGCAAGAGGATTTGCTTCTAAAAATGCCCAAGAAAGAGTTTCCGCAAAATATAACCCCATCCGTCGGATTGCAGCTGAAGCTGAGCAACGCCAGTGGTAGCGATATGACGGTTGTTGTCACCGAAGTGGGTGAAGATTCGGTGACCCTGGATGGTAACCACCCGTTGTCCGGTCAAACCGTCGTTTTTGACATCGAATTGTTAGAGATTAAGGAATAATTCTTATTTTTACGCCTTATGGGGCTTTTTTTTAATAAAGGACCTGTCTTAAAAGAAAAGGCATTCCCCCACAGAGGGAGGGAATGCCTTTTTATTTAGCTTCGGAATAAATTAGACAACTGTCACATTGGCAGCGGCAGGACCTTTTTGACCCTGCTCGATATCAAAGGTAACCTGGTCGCCTTCATTCAAAGATTTGAAACCGCTTGCATTGATGGCGGAATGATGTACGAATACATCCGGTCCGTCTTCCTGCTCGATGAAGCCAAATCCTTTACGATCATTAAACCACTTAACTGTTCCGTTGGCCATGATAACATCCTCCTTTCTTCAAAATTATCAACGTCTCTAACTGGAGGATGCTAAAGTAGAAAAACTTCCTTCAGAACGAAACTGTCCCGCAAATTGCCGGCGGGAATTCATTGACAATTTATATTATATCCCCCCCCGAAACCAAAAGCAACCCCTTTCTTACAAACAGACAGGTTAAAAAAACAGCTCGGCATTCTCACGCGGCGTGCAACGTGCGATAGCCCATACCCCCTGATTAGCGCCACTGCGGATATACCAGAAGATGGGCACACTCAGGCCCGGCTGGAGCGAAAACAAGATTAAAGGGCATCCGAAAATTGACCTATATTGATTTTATTGGACACCGGTCGGTGTCCGCCGATTCTTTTAACTACACAATATTAAACAAAATTCAGGAGGCAGGTATGGTACGTTATGCGAGTGTCAGCGGGATATCATTTTGTTTGTGCGCCGTATTGGCGGGTTTTTTATATATTCTCATCGCCCGGCCGGATGGCTTGTGATCCTGTGCTTCTGCTGCAAAGCAGGACCCCCAAACGTGCTGATACCCATTCTTGACTTGGCAAAATCCTGTATGCTAATGAATTACCTGAGCAGCCATTGTTTACGGGAAGAGAAAGGAGCAAAAATGGCAACCAAACGAAGATTGGGCAGAGACGGTCCCGAAGTCAGCGCCATAGGATACGGCGCCATGGGGCTTGAAGGCTATTACGGCACCGCGGAAGAAAGCCAGGCGCTCGCCACGCTTCAACATGCGCTGGATACCGGGATGTCATTTATTGATACGGCGGATGCATATGGAAACGGCCATAACGAAGAGCTGATCGCTCGCGCAGTTGCCGGGCGACGCGAAGATGCTTTCATTGCAACCAAGTTCGGCATCGTCTTTGATCCGGATCAGCCGGGAACCGAAGTGCCGACCGGGTGGGGATTTTCACTGAACATCAACGGCAGCCCCGACTATGTGCAGCGGTCATTGGACCATAGTATCAAGCGCCTCAATTGCGAACATATCGACCTCTGGTATCTTCATTATCCGGACCCCGCAACCCCCATTGCGGAAACCGTCGGCGCCATGTCCCAGGCGGTAAGCGCAGGTAAAGTAAAATTCATTGGCCTGAGCAATGTGACGGCGGATCAAGTCGTTGAGGCACAAAAGGTGCACCCGATTGCGGCCGTTCAATATGAATATTCGCTGTGGCGCCGAGAGGTTGAAACAGATCTATTGCCGGTACTTCGCGATCTCGGCATTGCGCTGGTGCCCTGGGCCCCATTGGGGAGCGGTTTTCTAACCGGTACCATCGGGGATCTGACTGCCGATGATTTTCGAAACAACAACCCTCGCTACCAGGGCGAAAACTTTCAGGCCAACAAAGAACGGTTTGCTCCCCTGATAAAGCTTGCCGAAGAACTGGGTATTACGCCGGCCCAGCTGGCACTTGCCTGGCTGCTTCACCAGGGTGAAGATATCGTCCCCATACCCGGTACGCGCAAGCAAAGCCGCGTCACCGAAAATGCCGCTGCGGCTCAGATTGCCCTGAATGCCGAAACGGTTGAGCGCATCTCTGCACTGGCCGCTCCGGGCATCGCCAAAGGGCAAACGCTGGTGTGATATGGTGGTTCAGGGTTCAACGGTTCGGGGTTCGGGTGTTTCCGATTACATAAGAAAACCCCGCATCTACGTTTGAGATGCGGGGTTTCTTATATGCACAAGACAGATTCTAAATGCGGTGGTTTGTATCGTTTATATCAGACGCGTCCACCCCAGACTGCCGGTTGTTCATCTCGTTTTTTGGTATGTTCAGGGCTGTTTGGATTTGGTGAGCTGTAAGGTTTTTTGGCAATTTTCTTCTGGCGCTCCTCGTTACCTTCAGCAACGCGATCACGGCATTCACCTTCGTCGCAATCACCTGTTATATCTCTTTTGGGTATATCGCTCATGATAAACCTCCCTAAATCTCTAAGGCTCTGTTTTTTATAGATAACCGCTTTTATAGCGGATGTTTATACCATCAAAGGTATGCATTCTCACAAAATAATCAAGGCCAGCGAGTTTGCCCGCCACAGGTGGATTTAACAATCAGCAGATCCCGTAAATA
>CAZJHF010000095.1:0-11472 GCA_964545505.1 uncultured Desulfobacterales bacterium
TGAACCTCTGAACTCAGAACCCTGAACCTACGAAGGAATTGTAAACCCATTCAAGCACCTAAGCGTCTAAAGATACGATAATCCAACTGAAAAACAAAAGAAGTGAGCATGACAAAACATGACAAACGCGTGGCTCTTGTTACCGGGGCCAATCGCGGCACTGGATACGCCATTGCAAAAGGGCTGGCCGAGCTGGGGATACCGACAGTTCTGGCCGTTCGCGATCCGGGCAAAGGGACAGTTCAATGTGATATGGGCCTCAGCGCGGTATAATATCAATCTTGCAAATACCAATTCTATGGATATAATAGTTTTGCACTTAATTTTGCACGAATTGGAGGCTTTCATATGCAAGACACTTCAGGGCGAAGCTATAGTGATCTATGCTTCGCGCTGAATAACGCCGTAGATGGAAGCCTCCAGTTCGCCCAGGAGGTAAAAATTAATGTGATAAAATGATTTTCATCCATTATACAAAGCAGGTATTTTTTTGACACCCATAATTTGCATAACGTGTTGTCTGTAAAGGCAATATAAACTTCGCATTAATTTTCATGCAAGATGGAGGTGATAATAAAATAGGTGCCATATGCTTCTGACCCCTTTAAAGTATATCCAAGGAGGAAAGAATGATCAAACACCATTTCTATCATAAACTGTCTGTCATTTTCATTTTTGTCGCATTTTTCATGGTGGCGCATGCCGGAGATGTGGATCCAAAGCTGATGAAAGGCTGGGAGGCTGGCAGTGAGTATAACAGCCACTACGATGTTCGGGAATTTGAAAAAATCAGGGCCTGGTATTTAAGGGCCAAAGAAGTGGTTCCAATGCCGGGCATGTCACCGGCCACCGTTGTCGAGGTGCTCGAAGGCGCCGAAGTGATTGAAGTCCATCTTTGCCCGACCTGGTTTCGCAAACCCAGTGATATCAAGCTCAAAAAAAATGAACGCATCAAAATTAAAGGCGTATGGGCGGAAATCAACGGCAAAGACGTATTTATGGCTTCAAAGATAAAAAAGGATCCAAACATAGATATTATTAAAGTCCGCCTGACCAAAGATGGCACACCTTTTTGGACCCTGGCACCCGAACAGGTTGCATGGGAAATGCTGCCGGACGAAGAAAAAGAGGCACGCATGGCAAAAGGAGAAGGACCCCCTAAAGCGAAATCGCAGTAAAAATTGGCAACCATGGCGAACCGAAAATGGCACCCCGGCGAACTTCTTGAACTTTCCGGATATTTCTGGAAAACCTGTACGCTGCATGCGGCAATCAAGCTTGACGTGTTTACCTTCCTGGGCGATAAACACATGTCTGCCGATGCAGTGGCGGCAGGACTCAAAGTTGCGCCTGACGCAGTCCAACGCCTGTTGAATGCGCTGGTGGCTATGGAGCTGCTGGCAAAAGCAGGAGATCAATACGCGAACTCCCCGTCGAGCGCAGCTTTTCTTTCCAAAAAATCCCCGCAATATCTTGGCAATATCATAATGCACCACCACCATCTGGTTGAATCGTGGGCTCAGCTGGATGTGTCCGTTCAGACGGGAAAACCAGTTCGGCAGCGTTCTTCCTTTAGCGATGAAGAATGGCGGGAAAGTTTTTTAATGGGCATGTTCAACATGGCCATGAACATGGCGCCGATGCTCATTCCAGAGATTGATATCTCCGCCCGCCGGCATTTGCTCGACATAGGAGGTGGCCCCGGCACCTATGCCATTCATTTTTGCCGCCACAATCCTGACTTAAAGGCCACCGTTTTCGACCTGCCCACAACCCGGCCGTTTGCCGAACAGACCATCAAACGCTTCGAACTTTCAGATCGAATTGATTTTCAGGCGGGTAATTATCTAAAAGATGAGATTAAAGGCCGCTATGATGCAGCCTGGCTTTCACACATTTTGCATGGTGAAGGTCCCGATGGCTGCCACCAGATTATCCAAAAGGCTGTTGCCGCGCTAAAGCCCGGCGGAATTATCATCATTCATGAATTTATCCTCAACAATTCCATGGACGGGCCTCTTTTTCCGGCCCTTTTTTCCCTGAATATGCTGCTGGGGACCGAAGCCGGTCAAGCGTATTCGGAGCAGCAACTGAGGGGCATGCTGTCAGCAGCCGGTGCAAAGGAGATTAACCGCTTGCCGGTTCGAACGCCAAACGATTCCGGGATTATCACCGCCCTTATTTGACCATTTACTTCTTTATGATATCATATTTCAGAGCGCTGTAAAAAATGAAAGGAGTATTTGCATAGATGGCAGAAAATGCCTTTGAACCGGTCGGTATGATGGGACCGCAGATATTCGGGCTTCCGGTGGATCGCGGCACCCTGTTTTCCAATCATCAAGAGGTCTATAAAAAGCGCGTTGAAAAACGACAACGCAAACTGATTGTCAAATTGTCTTTTCTCAAACCGTTTTTAAAAAATGGCGAAAAGATCATCTTAACGACAACGGGTTATTCGCCGATTGATTCTTTGCCCCAGTACGCAACCGGATTTTTCTTTGTTTATCTCAAGCGCTGTCTGTTTGTATTTACCAACTTCCGGATTTTTCACGTGCCCACCACCCCGATTTACAAATTCAAGCAGTCCATTTCTCAAATTCTTTATGTCGATTGCAAATCCATCGCGCTCAAAGGCGGGACCCTATCGGTTCAATATGCCAAAAATGGCATAACCGAAAAATTTAAGGCCATCGCGCTGCGAGAAAGAAGAAAATTAAAAGCGCTGATGAAACGAATGCCTCTTTCAGGTACCCAGAGCCAGTTGGGCCGGCGCTCCTATCTTTGTCCGCGATGCACGGCTTTGCTTGATAGCGACAAACATATCTGTAATGCCTGCCAGCTAAAATTTAAAAATAAAATAGTGGCCTTTATCCTGGCCATTTTATTTCCGGGCGGCGGATATTTGTATACGCGGCATTATTTTATGGGGCTGCTGAATGCGATCGTAGAAATTTCTCTGGCGGGATACTTCTACCTGATCTGGCAAAATGTAATTCAAAAATCTGAAAACCGCATGATCTATCTGGTAGGTCTGGTTGCTATTTTTGTAGCTGTTAAAATAATTTCAGCTGTTCATTCCAGCCATTTTGTTGAAGAATTCATTCCTACAAAAAAGAAATTCCTGACCGATCCTTCTGCTGCTCATTCCCGCTCCAAAAACCAAAAAGAAAAATCTAAAAAAAGCAAATAGTGTCTTTATGATCTACCGTGGCGGATTCCTTTTATATTCATCCACCCCAGTTTTTAACGGTTCCATGAGAAGAGTACAGCCCCCAGCACCAAACAACCCAGCGTCGTCAGTGAGAGGATCGCAATTTCGGGGCCGATCTGAATCAGCCCGGCACCTTCATGCATGACTTTGCGCGCGGCTGTGAGCATGTGGGTTAGCGGGAAGATGTTGGCGAAAGTTTTAACCCACTGCGGTGCGCCCTCCAGTGAGAACCAGACTTCGGACAAAAACATCATTGGCCATGAGATAAAATTTAAAACGCCGGTGGTAAATTCCTCGCTGGTTCCCCGGGAGGCCAGCACCAGACCCAGCGAGGTGAGACTCAGGCTGCCCAGAAAGAAAACGATAAACAAACTAAAATAGCTGCCCTGCACCACAAATGAAAAAATAAGGTCACATCCCGTCCAAACGACCGCCAGGGTAAACATCAGCAGAAAAATTCGAGATATGGCCTGGGCAGTTATATACTCAAATGCTGTCAGGGGGGTGACTTTAAGGCGCTTTAGCACACCGTTTTTTCGATAACGCACCACGACATAACCTACTCCCCAGAGGGCACTGAACATCATGTTCATGGCCAGAATACCTGGAAACAGCCAATCGATATAGCGGATGGCGCTGCCTTTGATTTCTTTTTTTTCAGCGTTGGGTTCATTCTCGGGTGGAATCAGGCTGGCTATAAACATTTGCTCAACAACGTAACCTTTGGGCGATGAATCGCTGACCCAGTATTGATGAGGGCCCTGGCCGGCTTTTATCAAAAAATCAATGCGGTGATGTTTAAGCTTTTTCAATCCTTCGGCAGCATTCGGAAATCCGATGAATTTGAGGTGGCGCAATTCCTTAAACGGCTGCGGAATGTCAAGCGCGGCCATTGAAACCTGCTGTGATTCGGCTGGAAAGACACCGATTTTATATTCAATATAGGATTTACCGCCAAAGATAATACCGAAGCCGCCCACCAGCAAAAATGGAAAAATAAAGTTCCAGCCAAACGCTGACTTATCGCGGAAAAACTCTAAATTTCTGGCCTTCAATATGGCCCACAGCCTTCTAAAACGCATGTTTATTCTCGCAGCTGACGCCCGGTTAAATTTAAAAATACCGTTTCCAGGTTGGGCGAGCGAACGGTCATATCGGACAAATCAACACCATGGGCGATCAACTGCTCCAGGCATTGATTGACATCTTCGGTTTTTATTTCGACGTTATTTTTGACGGTTCGCACGGTCAGAGGAAAACCGTCCTTTTTGAATATAAAGCGATTCTTGGGCATGACCACAGTAGTGCCGCGACTGTGTTGTCGAATCAATGCATCGGGCGTTCCCTGTACGATAATTTTGCCGTAATCCATAATGGCAACTTCATCACACAGAAACTGGGCTTCCTCCATGTAATGGGTTGTTAAAATAATGGTCTTGCCCGCGGCTTTAATGTTCTGGATCAAGTCCCATAAATTCCGTCGTGCCTGGGGATCAAGTCCAGTTGAAGGCTCATCCAGGAAGAGCAGTTCCGGCCGGTTAATCAATGCCAGGGCCAGCAGGAAGCGCTGACGCTGCCCGCCAGATATCTTATCATTGTATTGATCCAGAAATTCACCCAGACGGCATAGCTCGACAAGCTCTTCGATGGGGCCGGTTTGCTTAAAAAAGCTTTTGAAGGTTTGCAGGGTTTCGCGCACGGTCAAAAAATTTAGCAATGCCGTGCTCTGGAATTGAATGCCAACTTCTTCTCTGAAGGATGGCGTACGGGGACTTTCTTTGTAAAATATTTCGCCGGATGTCGGCAGGATCACATCTTCGATGACTTCAATTGTGGTGGTTTTGCCGGCACCATTGGGGCCCAACAATCCAAAACAAACGCCCTTCTCAAGCGCAAAACTGACGTCATCGACAGCAACCACCTTGCCGTAATGTTTTACCAGGTTCTTTACTTCGAGGATTAAGTCCATCTTTATAAGGTGTCAGTGTTCAGGAAAAGGTCAGGTGTCAGTGTTCAGGTGTCAGGGAATATAAGACTAAATCCTAAAGAAACGAAACCATGCGGCCCTTATCCCTACTGACTCGCAAAGACGCTTCATTGGCCACCGAAGGGCTGACACCTGACACCCGAAACCAAAAGGATCATATATTAAACCTTCCAGTAAAGATATCAACCCTTTTTATCCGTGCGATAGTTTCTATTGAATGCCATTTGGCCAGAGCGAGCAAACGGCTTGACATTGCGTTTATTGCATCTTAATTTTGCCCATCAATAAGGCAGCTGATCCTTATCGGTTTCGGATAGATGGTTTGTCGTTGTATCGCTGTTCACCACAAAGACACAAAGATCACGAAGGTACACAAAGTTCAAAGCCCAATTAAAAATTTCTTTTTTTTGTGCCCTTTGTGACTTCGTGGTAAAAAAGTCATTAATTTTCATGCAAGATTCAGGAAATAGGTAGACTTATGCCAGCGGTAATATCCATTGTGGGTCGCTCTCAATCCGGCAAAACCACTCTTATCGAAAAATTAATTCCCGAATTCAAGCGTCGCGGTTATACTATCGGCACCATCAAACACTCGCACCATAATCCGGACATTGATCGCTCGGGAAAGGATAGCTCGCGGCACAAATCGGCCGGGGCCGATACCGTTATTTTTCATTCACCCGGTAAAATAGCGATGGTCAGAGATGATCATGCCGGCGATATGGATAGCCTGATGGGCTATTTTGAAGATGTGGATCTGGTGATTACCGAGGGCTACAAAGCAGGCAATAAACCCAAGATTGAGATTGTGCGTTCGGCGCGGCATTCTGAACCACTCCTAAAAGATGACGCACTTTTAATCGCGATGGTGACCGATGTTGATCTGCAGCTAACGGTACCCATCTTCGGATTTGAAGATGTGGTGCTGCTGGCCGATATGATCGAAAAAAAATTTCTATGAAGCCCTCAGCATCTGCAAACGCCTCCGGGGGCCTGACCTGGCCCGAGCTTATTCCCGCAACACTGCTCAAACGCTACAAGCGATTTCTGGCTGATGTCAAACTGGAAACCGGTGAAACGGTTACGGCCCATTGCCCCAATACCGGCAGTATGGCCGGATGCAGTGAGCCGGGCCGCAAGGTTTACCTGTCAGTTCACGACAATCCGAAGCGCAAGTACAAATATACCTGGGAATTGATCGCCATGCCGACATCGCTTGTGGGCGTTAACACCCTGGTCCCCAATCGCCTGGTCGGCCAATCTGTTGAGCAACAACGTATTCCAGAGGTTTCCCAATATAAAAATGTCAAACGGGAAGTTAAAATCGGTGAGCACTCCCGCATTGATTTACTGTTGACCGGCAGCACCGATGGACGCTGTTATGTCGAAATAAAAAACTGTACCCTGGTAAACGAGGGGGTAGCGCAGTTTCCAGATGCCGTTACCGCCAGAGGTTTGAAGCACATTATTGAGCTGGAAAAGCTCGTAAAGGCTGGTCATCGCTGCATCATGTTTTATTTTATTCAAAGAATGGATGCGCAGGTCTTTCGTCCGGCCGATCACATCGATCCCGACTATGGCAGCCGTTTGCGGCAAGCGACTGAAAAAGGGGTTGAAGTTCTGGCCTATGATGTTCGCATAAGCCTTCAAGGAATTGAATTAAATAATAATATTCCCTGCTCGCTTTGATGCCAGGCGGGAACGAAGTTTGACATCAGAACAAAAATCGGTTAGCTTCATCTTTTTTAATCGAGGAAAATCAACAGTGGAATAATGTCCGATTATTCTTTAGAAAATCTGATGTGCCACCGGGATAACCTGGAAAGCGTTTTGGATAATCTCAAAGAGGGGATTATCGCCCACGACATGAATCGGCGCATCTTTTTTTTCAATGCCGAAGCCGAACGCATCACCGGTTACCAGCGCAAAGAAGTGCTGGGCCAGGATTGCCACGATGCTTTCGGCAGTCCCTTTTGCGGGGAGCGCTGTGTTTTTTGCGAACATCCGCCCAATCTGGCTCAAAAATCCGAATACGCCATCAACATTAACACCAAAACCGGCGAGCAGCGGCGCATTGAGATGACGGTTACCAGCATGCGGGATGCGGAGGAGCAATATATCGGCGTTCTGACGTCATTTCGGGATGTTAGCGATATTTTCAGCCTCAAGGAGCGTGCCGGGGAGTTGACCAGCTTTGGCAACATCATCGGCCAGGACAGCAAGATGGTGGCGATCTTTAAACAGATCAAAGACGTTGCCGATTATGATTACCCCGTGCACATTGCCGGTGAAACCGGAACCGGCAAGGAGCTGGTGGCTGCGGCCATCCATAACGAAAGCCATCGCGGCGGTGCACCCTTTGTGCCGATCAATTGCGGGGCTTTGCCGGAAGGCCTAATTGAAAGTGAGCTTTTCGGACATGTAAAAGGCGCCTTTACCGGCGCTTTACGGGATAAAAAGGGCCGCTTTGAACTGGCCGACGCCGGCTCGGTATTTCTGGACGAGGTGACCGAGCTTTCAAACAACATGCAGGCTAAAATCTTGCGGTTTTTACAGGAAGGCCAATTTGAAAGAGTCGGCGGTGAACAGACCATCACGGTGGATGTACGGGTGATCAGTGCCACCAACAAAAATTTGAAGGATGCGGTTAAGCGTGGCCAGTTTCGCGAAGATCTGTATTACCGGTTGAATGTGATTCCCATCCAGCTGCCGCCACTGCGCGTGCGCAAAATCGACATTCCCTTGCTGAGCGAACATTTTTTACAGGAAGCCCGTGAGCGTTATGGCCGGAAAAAACTGCGAATTTCCAGCAAGGCCATGTCTTTGATGCTCGATTACCGCTGGCCGGGCAATGTGCGCGAATTGCAAAACGCGATTCAATTTGCCATTGTAAAATCCAGCGGCCGGGTGATCGCTGCTGATGATTTGCCGCTGGAGCTGCGTGATCTTGAAAATATTTGCGTGCGGCGGGGGCCATCTCGCAAGCTGGATGCCGATTCGGTTCGATCGGCTCTGGAACGAACGGGGGGCAATAAGGTCAAGGCCGCCAAGCTTCTGGGTGTGGGCCGCGCCACCCTGTACCGCTTTTTAGGCGATCACCCCGATTTAATGGAAACGGTTAAACTACCTTTTTAGGTTGAGCGGACTTCTTATTCACCGCAGAGACGCAGAGGGCGCAAAGATTACATTTTTTTCATTTGTCGCTGATCAGCCGTCGCTTTCAGCAATGGCCTGGCATGGACGCCGACAAGGCAAAACATCTCCACCCCACGGGTTTATAACAATTGGTTCTTGAGAGTATTAGTTAGACCAAAATAGTTAAAAAATGTTACAATTATAAAAAAATATCTCTGCGAACTCTGCGTCTCTGCGGTGAGAAATAAACAAATCTTCAGCGTTCTCAACACCATTGTGGCGAGATAATTCTACAGCTTCTGGAAAGGAGCAAGATATGCTTACCTTGGAAGAATTAAAAAAAGAAACCGATATACTCAACGAAGTCGAATGGGAGATGACCCCCGAAGAGGCCGTCAAGCAGTATCTGGAATGGGGCAATACGGACTGGGGTAGCGGAAAATATGTGATCCGTTCCAAAAGCGATTATACGACCTATTTTGTCGTCAATTGCTGGCGCAAGCCCTATTTGATCTATTTGATCCGCCGCAATTCTGAAGAGGCAACCGAACTGGCTGAATTTGAGCTTCCGAGCCGTTTTGAAAAAGATGTTTGCGAGCTCAAAGGCGTGTATGCCCTGGATGATGCTGTCAAGGCCTGGCTAAAAGGCGAATTAGGTGTTTAGTCTTTGATTTTGAAGACGAAATGAAAAAAGCGAAAAGCCGGTCATGTCATTTTCCGAAAGCCGATATGATTTACAAAGTGCCTGTGGCCTGATATTTGGGATTCATCCAACGGGCTAACCATTTCCAGTGCGGGGGTGCCGATCATCCCAAATACCAGGCCAGCGTGTAGATCGGTGGCTTCCCCCCAACATATCGGCTTTCAGAAAAAAACATGACCTTTTGGGTCGAATATCAGATGGATAATAGAGCGTAAAGAGAGGAAATAAATGGAACAAATTGAAAGCAAAGATCAGCTGGATCAGCTGGCCAAAGAATTTCGCTACATCGTAACCGATATTATGTGCCGGGCGGGCGGCGGGCACATTGGCGGCTCCCTCAGTCTGGTGGAAATTATCATTACCCTTTATTTCAGGATTTTGAATATTAAACCGGACGAGCCCCGCTGGGAGGATCGAGACCGCTTTATATTATCCAAAGGACATGCCGGCCCGACCCTTTATACCGCTTTGGCCTACAGGGGTTATTTCCCCAAAGAGGTGCTGTTGACCTTGAATGCCAACGGCACGAAGTTGCCGAGTCATGTGGATCAGGTGATTACGCCCGGTGTCGATCAAACGGCCGGTTCGCTGGGGCAGGGGTTGTCTTGCGCCACTGGAATTGCCCTGGCCAGCAAACTTCACAAAAGAACCAATAATGTCTTTTGTGTCGTTGGCGACGGGGAATCACAGGAGGGCCAGATCTGGGAAGCCGCGATGTTTGCGGCCCATCACAAACTGGACAATCTGGTGGTCATTACCGATTACAACAAAATGCAAATCGACGCCGAAGTTGAGAAAATCGTCTCCTTGGAGCCGGTAGTAGATAAATGGCGCTCCTTTGGCTGGGAGGTTTTTGAAATAGACGGCCACGATTGGGACGATATTTATGACACCATCAACAAAGCCATGGCCGTCAAAGATAAACCGGCCATGATTGTGGCCCATACCGTCAAGGCCAAAGGCAATGTCTGTTACGAAAACCGCATCGAATGCCACTTCATCAGCATTCCCGATGAAGACGAGCGCCAGAGGGTTATCGGGGGCGTCTGCGTTGAAGGTGAAGAAGAGCCGTTTGAATTTAACTGGACAGAAGGAAAATAGGTATGAAGCTACACGAAAAAGAATTAAGAGTGGTCTATACCGATACACTCATCGAGCTGATGACCGAAAACAGCAAAGTCGTATGTCTGGAGGCCGACCTGGGAAAATCATCGGGCACGGTTCCGCGGGTATGGGATGCGTTTCCGGATCGGTTTTTCGATGTCGGGGTGGCTGAAGCTAACATGATCGGCATCTCGGCCGGCTTGGCCAATGAAGGCCTGGTGCCGTTCTGTGCGACCTTTACCCCCTTTGCCACGCGCCGGGCCTATGATCAGATCACGATTTCGATTGCCTATGCCGAAAACCCGGTCAAAATCGTCGGCACCGCCCCGGGGGTCACCACGGCTAAAAACGGTGCCACCCACATGTGCTTTCAGGACCTGGCGATCATGCGCGCCATGCCCAACATGCGCGTTTACTGCCCGGCGGATGTCTATGAGTTGCGCTCCATGGTCAAATATATGGCTGCCAGTAAAAAACCCGAATACATGCAGCTGATTCGAGAAGTCCACGCACCGATTTTTGATGAAGATTATCAATTTGATCCGAACAAAGCCAGGGTATTGGCTGAAGGTTCGGATGTAACCCTGGTGACCACCGGTTTGACCACCCAGTTTGCACGTGAGGCAGTTAAATCGCTGCATCAAGATGGCATACAGGTTGAGCATATCCATTATCCATCGGTCAAGCCCTTTGATGTTGATACGCTTTTAGCATCTGTAAAGAAAACCCATGCGGTGGTGACCGCCGAAAACCAGAACGTGATCGGCGGCCTGGGCGGAGCGGTCTGCGAGGTTCTGGCTGAAAACTATCCGGCTAAAGTTAAACGGCTGGGGGCCCAGGATCGATTTGGGGAAGTCGGAGACGTGCCCTATCTGAGCGCAACATTGGGATTCAGCGCTAAAGATATGGTCGCTGCATGCCGCGAGATGAAAGCAACCGGTTAAGGGGCTGAGGACCAATGCAAACAGCGACTCAAAAGTTCTGGGAAATCCGGCTGCAAGGCTGCAAAGAGGCGCTCGAGAAAAATAATTTTGAGGCATTTATTGCACCCACCCCTGCTGATGCCGGCAAGATCGTCCTCGACCAGATTTTACCTGAGATAGATATAACGAGTGTGTCTTGGGGTGATTCACTGACTCTCTACGCAACAGGTATACTGCAATACTTTAGAAAAAAATCTGAGATAAGATTGATTGAAACCTTTGGTGAGAAAATATCCCGTGATAAAAGTATGGAACGTCGCAGAGAGGCAATTTTGACTGATTTGTTTTTTACAGGCACCAATGCAGTCGCAGAGTCCGGGATGCTGGTCAATCTTGATATGATAGG
>CAZJHF010000096.1:0-6585 GCA_964545505.1 uncultured Desulfobacterales bacterium
CGTCTTCATAATGGTGCCTTTTCATATCCATGGCAGGATAGCCTCTATGATCATCATCAGATTCAAGCGCTCGACAACAAGCATATTGTTTGGGGTTGCCCCTCATCAAAATGCTCACCGGCCAGCATCAATTTAAATTCAGATCCCTCCTCAGCAGGAAAAGCGAATCGGCTATTTGCCCGACCTTCGGTTGTGTGGCTCCCGGCGCGATGATGCGGGTACACCCGAAAGAATATGGCAACAGGTATGGGTCCCGCTTCCGGAGAAGCGGGTCGCAGCCGTTCGGATTGCTCGAAATCGTACTAACAATCGCAAGAACCCTTTGATATGTCAATATTAAAATAAGCGATTGTCATCAAATGAAGCAAATTCAGACATTAGGGAAAATGGGTGAATCGACACCGCAAAAAATTTGCCGGCTTTGGATGGATTTTTAGCGCTTATCTAGCTTGCGATTGATAAAATCTAAAATGAGATGGGCGCTTTCCTGTGGTTTTTCCATTGGCGGGAAGTGGCCCGAGTGGGGTACGGTCTGCAATTCATAGTCGGCGATACGGCCCTTTAACCGTTCGGCCGCATCAGCTGCAAAAATATCGGATAATGCGCCACGAATGGCCAGCACGGGACAATGGATCTTTTTGGCATAGCGCCATACATTCAGCGGGATGGATTCAAAAATCTGGGCTTCAAGCTCCGGATCGCAATTTAAAACCGCTGTTTTTTCATCTTTTTCAAGCAGCCCGCATTCCAGATAGGCCTGCACAAATTCTTTGGACCAGTTTTTAAAAATTCCCCGACCGGCGGCAAAAAGCCGCAAGGCCTCCTGCTTGCCTTTAAACTGTCGGCGGCGGCGGCGCGCCATTTTTGCCAAAGGTAAAATGCCCTTCAGGCCCAGCAGTTTCAATGCCGCGAGCAACCACAGCAGCCGGTGCGGCAAAATAACCGGGTCGATTAAAATGATCGCGCTGAACAGATGCGGGTATTGAGCGGCTGCAATATAGGTGGTGACGGCCCCCAGTGAATGGCCGATGCCGATAACCGGGGCAGGCATTTTTTGCTCGATGAGATTTTTCAGATCCTCGGCAAAAATATCCCAATGGCGGATGCGATCAACGCCGGGCTGATCGGATCTGCCGTGACCCCGCACGTCGCTGGCCAGGATGTGAAAATCATCGATAAGATATCGAATAAAAGGCGTATAGGTGCCCGCACAAAAACCGTTTCCATGTAAAAAATGGGCCGGCAGTCCGTTGCCGCCCCAGTCCAAATAGTGAATGCGCCCATCGGGTAAATTCAGATAATTCTCCGTCGGTTCAGACCCGGCGTCTGATGCTTGGGGAAACGCTGTTTCAGTGGATGAATTCATGGCTCATCTATACGGTTACCGTTAAACTGTTAAAAAGGCCACTTCAGATTGCGGGACCTTCATGGCTTTCGATCGGTCGGCAGCGACCCGTCGCAAGGAGTTATTTTGCGGCTTTGCGATATCATTTTGAATGAGGGATGGTCGGCAGACGGCTACTGTCAACATGCGCACAACGTTAATGGCATGAAGCCCGGGCCGAGGCCTTTGGCAATTCGTGGGGTGACAATCTATTAAAAACTACCGCATATTCATCAATAATGTCCGCGGCGACATGTTGCCAGCCGAATTGACAGACCGAAGCACGTACTTTTTCAGCCGAAAACTCGCCGGCCTGCTGTTTGGCAAAAATGGAGGCAATGCCCTCAGCCAGCGGGACGGGTCCGGCGTTATCTACCAGCGCCCCGACTTGGCCGTTTTGCAGGATTGCGCTCATGGCGCCGACCGGGGTCGAAACCACCGGTGTGCCGCACGCCAGGGATTCCAGACCCACCAACCCAAAACTTTCATAGTAAGACGGTATCACCAGCGTATCGGCGGCGCTGTAATACGGCGGCAGCCGGTTTTGTTCGATCCGGCCGACAAAAGTCACCGAATCCTCAACACCCAGCTCTCGTACCAGTTGCCGTAAGTTCTGGAATTCATCGGTTTCAGGGCCGTCACCGCCGATAATCAGCAGTTGCACACCATGCTGACGCCGCAGGTGGGCGATTGCTTTGAGCAATCGATCGATGCCTTTGATCGGGTCAAAACGGCCAACATATAAAGCAGTGGGCATATTTTCATCCAGGCCCAGCATCTTTCGCGCCGCGCGTTTATCCTGGGGTTGAAAGAGATCGAGATTGACACCACAGGGGACCACGCCGATCTTATCGCCGGCGGCATGATAAAATTTTATCAGGTTTTGCTTTTCAACAGGGGTTGGCGCCAGAATGCGCTGGCTGGACTTAACCAGTTTCCGTTCGGTGGCCAGACGCAAATCCGGTTCCTGCTCTGCCAGCCCCACAATGTTTTTAACCACACCCAGCGTATGAAACATGACGATGTGCGGGATATTCCAGCGCTCCTGCACCCAGTTGCCCAGCCGCCCGGATAACCAGTAATGGCTGTGGATCAAATCGTAACGCAGATCCTGCTGGTCTTTGAATTTTTCCAGGGCCCGCAAAAAATCAGCCAGATAATAATACAGCGTCAGCTTTTGAACATGGCCATTGTTGCCGGCGCTCAGATGAATTAAACGCACGTTTTCATATAAATCGATAATCTGATCGTGTCCGGAGCCATTCAATTTAGTATAGATGTCGACCCGGTGACCGCGGTTTCCCAGCTCGCGGGCCAGTTCCCGGATATAAACGCTCATACCACCGGTGTTTTTGGTCCCCAGTTCACCGATCGGGCTGGAATGGATGCTGAACATCGCCAGTTGCAACTGATCTGGTCTCAAATCGAATTCCTTCCTTGAATCTGCTCTCCTGAAGTCACATAATCCGGCCGTACAGATTAAGCCAGGCTAACCCGGCAGCTGTAAAGCGGGATGCGCTTGCCCCCCAGTCGATGTTTGTAATCTTCAGTTCCTTTCAGAAAATCATACCTTTTTTTACCCAGTTGAATACTTTCTTTAAGCGTAAAAAGTTTGCTGAGCAACCCCACGCTCAAAGCATGATACCTCTCATCATAACCATTATTATATAAATGGAAAGTCTCATCATGATCAAAGTACATGACAGCTGCGACAACCGCGTCATCGAGCAATAGAGAAAAAAGCCTGAGGGTGCGGGCAGAAGCCAGTTCAATCGCCAGCGCTTGAAAAAAAGAGGCCATCTGATCGGTCATAAATCGTGCCTTGTCCGTTCGATTCTTTTTAAAGAGCGTTAAGAACGCGTCCATTTCGCTGCTGACCTCTGTAACATCATCGACCGTACGCAACGCTACCCGGCCAGCCTCTTCCAGCCGCCTGAATTTGCGCCTGACTTCGTGCCGCTGCTTGCCGGTCAGCTGCAGTAAATAAGCGTCCCAGGAGGCCGGCAGATCCAGCACCATGGTGGCATCCAACGATTGGCAGTCGACCGCATAATGTTGATCCGTGGCCGCCGGCGCCAGGTGGCGGTAAAGCGTTGAATCCGAGCGCACGGCTTGCAGATCCAGCTGACGGATCCCCTGCGTTTTGAGGTGGTCAAAAAGAGTGTCAAAAAAGGCTTTTTCCCGGCCGGGCACAACCACCACATCCTGAAAGTCGCAGACGTCCGTGTCCCCCATCAGGCGGGCCGTTTGGTCCTCAACCATCAAAGGTGCCATTCCGATCAATTCGCCGCGCCTTCGAATCGAACACAAATAGGGTGTGCGACCGCTACCGAATGCCTGCCACCAGGCCTTAAGCCACCCGGGCAATACAAACAGGCAATCCCAATTCAGACGGTTGGCGCTGTCCTGCCAGAGCTCGGTAACGGAATCAAAAGTTTCTTCGGTTGCGGTGTATGTTTCGTTTTCAGCCATTAACATTACAAAAAACTTGGAGTAATGGAGTGGTGGAGTGATGGAGTAATGTAACTATTAAAGACAACGTTTTTCTTTTTTCCAATACTCCAGTACTCCAATACTCCAACAATCCATGGGTTTAAAGCTTTACCGTTGTGCCGGTTTTAGCTGCCCGGGTCAGCGCATCCAGCACCCGCATATTTTCAATACTGTCTGCGATCGAAAACCTGAGCTCGGTCCGCCCCATGACCGCATCCGCAAAGTGCTCGACCATCAGCTGATATTCATCTGCGCCCGGGACACTGTGTTTTTGACCCGTCTCCTGATCCCGGCCGCGCACATAAAAAACCGCCTCATTCTCCCAGGGCACGAATGCATTGTGGGGCAGTTCGATAACACCATCCGAGCCGGCTATGCAGTAAGTTTGCTGCAAAGCCGTGATGAAGCTGGCTTCAAAAGAAGCCAGGCCATTGCCGGAGAAACCCAGGCTGCCGGCCATATGCACATCGACACCGCCCGGATCATATTCGGCCTGGGCCTGAACCTGCGACGGTTCGGCCCTTAACAACCAGCGCGCCACACTGACGCTGTAGCAGCCGACATCCAGCAACGCACCGCCACCCATTTCCGGATTGAGGCGGACATTGGGCGGATCGTTCCACTCCGAATCGGCCATCCGGAAACAAAAGGTGGATCTTACCAAGCGGGGCGTACCAATAGCACCCTCGGCCACCAGTTGCTTGATGCGCCGGCTGCGGGGATGAAAGCGATACATAAATGCCTCCATCAGCAGGCGCCCGGCGTCTTTGGCTGCTGCCGCCATCTCCCTCGCCTCGGCAGCATTGCATGCCAAAGGCTTTTCACACAGCACGTGTTTGCCGGCCTTCAGGGCTTTTATTGTCCAGGGATGGTGAAGATGGTTAGGGAGCGGAATATAAACAAGATCGACTTGCGGGTCAAGCAGCAATGCCTCATAGCTGTCGTAAACATGCTCTATATGATTGTCAGCCACGACCTGTTTCGCCTGAGCCGGAGCGCGCGTTGCCAGGGCAACGATGTCACCATTGCCGGATTTGCGGATCGCGGGAATCACACACTTGCGGGCAATGGTAGCGTTTCCCATGACCCCCCATTTGACTGCTTCAGCCATCCAGCACCTCCGGAGTGCCGCCTCTGGCGGCCGACCTGGCAGCTGCTTCCAGGATGGCCACCACCCGCACCGAATCCGCCAGCGGCGCTGTAATAGGCTCACCGCTCAGCAGGTGATCGGCGATGTTGCGGTGGAAACCAAAATGGCTGCGCGTGGGCACGGCAAGCTTCTGGGTAACGATTTGATCCGAGGCATGACGGCGGTAGAGCGTTAAATCAGGCGGCATTTCGGTGGCCGGAATGTCGTGCTGCTCAAAATAGACGTCCGGATCGGGCTGATATTCGACCACATCCTGCCATTGGCCGCTAATTGCCCCCTTGGTCCCCAGCAGATACCATTTGGGCTTGCGCAGCACGGCAATATCGGAATGCATGAATTCAGCTTCCTGCCCGCCGGCAAAACGAAGCTGAATACGTTCCTGATCTGCGTTGGTGACATCGTGCCAGACTCTCTTGTGACGGGTGCTCATGACCGTATGGATGGGCTCCGGAATCAGGCTCACGATCCAATCCAGATAATGCGCGCCCCAATCATAAGTCAGGCCACCGGAAACCGCGTCGTGCGAATGCCAGTATCCGCAGGGATGATGATATCCGCCCACAAAGGTTTCCATATAAAACAACTCTCCGATCAACCCTTCCCGCAAGGCCTGCCGGATGGCCAGATAATCAACATCCCAGCGCCGGTTTTGATGACAGCTTAAATGCACGCCCTGTTTGTCAGCCATTTCAAGCATGGCATCGGTTTCCCGGCGCGTTAAGGCCAGCGGCTTCTCACAGACGACATGCTTGCCGGCGGCCATCATCTCAACGGCAAACTTGGCATGGGTGTTGGGAGGGGTGGCAATGATCACCAGGTCAATACCGGCATCTGCTGCAAAGGCATCGGCGGCCGCATACGTCTTTAGGTGCGGAAAATCCTGCTGCGCCCGGTCCAGTCGTCCGGGGCTCAAATCGCAGGCCGCGCGTAATTCCAGACCGCTGGTGTTTTCGGCACCCAGGCCGTGGATTTTGCCCACCGATGGTGCATAGCCCAAAATGCCGATACCCAGCATTTCACGGCTATCCCGGGAGCCTGCCAGATAGCGGACAAGCCGGTAGAGAATTTGCTGCAAAGCAGGGTGGCGGTATGCCTGCAGGGTTGTGCAGGCGACCTTCCCTTCTTCGACCCGGCGCGCGACCAATACCGGGGAATGCCCGTAATGCCAGTCGGCATATAATATCAGCTCGCTGTCATCGGCAGTCGTCTTCAAAGGATGATATAAGCCTTCCAGATAGACGGCATCGGGCAGGCGCTGCGCCAGGGGATGATTAGGATCATCAAATAACACCCGTAATTCGGCGTCCGGCCCGACCTGACCGGGCTGGACACCAAAAATTTCAGGCAATGACCGGGTGGATCGGTGTACCAGCTTCAGCCAGCCGCCTCCGGCGGCAACGAACTGCTCGAGGCCTGCGGCTTTCTCGTCGCCCGCGCTGGTGCCTATGCTGATCACCACATCGTAAGGGCTCAAATCTGCCGGGGTCGCCATTTCAAGAGCCAGTTTGACATGCGCCATGGATTGCAGATACACAAAAAAAGAATCCAGCGCAGGGCT
>CAZJHF010000096.1:6685-11438 GCA_964545505.1 uncultured Desulfobacterales bacterium
GTTTGACATGCGCCATGGATTGCAGATACACAAAAAAAGAATCCAGCGCAGGGCTTTCTTTCCCGTTAATCGCCAGTATCGATAGTGGGGGATGCGTGTACATAATCTTAAAGTTGCTCTTTTTTAGTAATCAATGTTCAGGCTTCTTACCAAAATCAAGGTGCCAGGTTTCGGGTGTCCCGCCTTCGCTAAAGCTATGGCGAGGCAAGCAGTTTTCAGGTGTCAGTGAGCATAAGACTGAAAGCAGAAAGCAACAAAAACATGTGATGGCTTTTTCTACTGAGTTCCAAGGGCTCTAAACTGACCACCGAAGGCCTGACACCTGACACCTTATTTATGATGATAACCGCCAGCGAGAGCCCGCTTTGTCGTCTTCGATGATGATATTGGCACGTTGCAGGCAGTCGCGGATGGCGTCTGCTTCCTTAAATTGCTTGCGTTGCCTAAACGCTTCTCTGACCTGCAGCAATTGCTCTACGACCGGCGCCAGACAATCGGTCTGGCTGCGCGGTAACGCTGCCAGCCGGGTGCCCAGAATCGCAATCATCTCGCGCAGGGTGTCGCGGGCCTGAATAACCGACTCTGCATTTTCCAGGTCCTGCTGTGCTTGCCATATGGTTCGGTCCAGCTCAAGCAGGGCGTTGGTGGTTTTTTGGGCCGCGTGGGTTTTGAGTCCGTCGTGGAAATCGCTTTCCAGCTGATAAATGTGGCCCCAGAAGGCATCGCCATCGTCTGCCGCGGCTGGCTGTGATTCTTGAGACGCTTCGGACGCCTGCTGCCAGCGGCCGCCATCATCTGTGCCCCGCAGCACGTCGAGCGAAAACCGCTCACCGCTATCGTAAACCATCTGCTGCCCCGAACGCTGTAAGGTCACCCGGCCGATGCCCTTGATGACCGCCTGATTGCTTTCAAAATCAAGGATACAGGCCGTATGCTCATCCAGACCGAAAATGGAAACGTCCGGCGGCAAAGCAGCCACCAGTTGCTCGAAACGCGGTTTACCCATAAAGCAAAAGCGCGTGTCATGATTACCCCCTTCGGCGTTATTCCAGTGCGGCACCACGACCAGATTAAACCCAAAATTTTTGAGCAGGTCCATACCGTCCACCCAGTGCAATTGCTGGCCGACTTTGTAAATTTCATAGACCGGAAGGGTAAAACGGCCGACGGTCAGAGCGGCTGCGCTGGCAGCCACCAGGCATCCACCGCCCTCAATGCGGTCGGTCAGGATCTTGGGAATGGCGGAAGGCATCCACTGGCGCACCGCATAGGTCGGGCTGCCGGGGCCGATTAAAACAAAATCGGCCGCCCGCAGGCTCTGATAGGCCTGCTCGGCATCGAACGGGGAAATGGTATCATTTGATTTAAAAGAAGCGATTTCAAGGGTTTGCTGAACGTGGGACTGGAAGTAATCCCGGGCTTTTTCTGAGATCTGGTCAACATTTAACTGAAACCCCGCCGGGGTATCCAGGAAGACGGCTCTGGGTGCGGACGCCAGACGTCCCAGCAATTCTTTGTGAACCTCCACCATGGTGGCGGTCAGCTCACCGGATCCCATCAAAACAATCATGCCCTTTGCAGACGGCATGGTAAAATCCCTAATGCGTTTCTGGTTGGGGAAAAAGGTGCTTATAGAATTGGCGGATCAATGATCCGTCGGTCATCTGTGTGCCCGATTGAAAACGATTGAATCTAAAAAAATATATCTTCTAATATAAGCTAAAATTTGATTTTATCAAACTGTATTTCTTTAACATCACTTCCGGCCCATATTTTATGGACCCATTGTTTCAAAATTATTTGACAATGCCCGGCAAGCAGATTTAATACTTCTATCGAGCAGAGGTTGCGATTGACATGCTGGCAATCCATTCTCATCAGAAAGGACGGTTATGAAGTGGTTTAAAAGATTGCTGGGGCTGCTGCTGGTTCTCATCGTCGGGGTCATCATTGCCGCTCTGATCGTGATTAATCCATTTGGCGCTTCACCGTTTAACCGCTATACCAAAAGCGGGAACCTGGATTTGCCGGGTCTGAATGAACCGGTAACGGTCCATCGCGATGAAAAAGGCATGGCCTATATTTACGCCGCCAATATGGAAGATCTTTTGATGGCCCAGGGGTTTGTGACCGCGCAGGACCGGCTGTTTCAAATGGAGCTGACCAAGCTGTTTGCATCCGGGCGCATCAGCGAGCTGGACGGGGGTAAAGCAAAGGATCTGGACATCCGCATGCGCACATTGGGCTTCGCTCGCAACGCCGCCCGGCATGTCCAATTGCTCGACGACCGAACCCGCATGTATTTCCAGAAATACGTGGACGGCGTGAATGCCTATATTGAAACCCGACCGCAAGAGCATCACCTGGAATTCAAACTGGCCGGGATACAGCCCTCAAAGTGGAGCATCGCAGACTCCCTGACGATTTTATATTATATGGGCTGGAACAGCGCGGGCAATATCGAGGCTGAGATGATTGCCCAGATGCTGGTCGAGAAACTGGGCACCGTAAAAGCAGCAGAAATATTTCCTCTCAACATCAATCCGGACGATGTGCCCGGTGCAGGCGCAAATCTGCAAAAACCAGCTCTGGCGGCTGCCAACCTCGGCGCGGCGCTTGACAAAACGCTGCTGTCCTATCTGGATGCCGGTTCATTGCGGCTGGGAAGCAACAACTGGGTCGTCGATACGAATCTTTCGGCCGGCGGCAAGCCCGTGCTTGCCAATGACCCCCACCTGGAGACAACCATATTGCCGGGCCCCTGGTATCCCTGCGGCCTGATCACCCCACAAATCCGGGCGGTCGGCGTCACCATTCCGGGCACAGGTGGGATGGTTGTCGGCCGGACCAGTCACATTGCCCTCGGTGTGACCAATGCCTATTCTGACACCCAGGATCTGTATGTAGAAACTCTGGACCCCACCAGCCCGGGCCACTATCTCGAAGGGGATCAGTCCATACCGTTTAAGGTCATCACAGAAACTTTGAAAATTAAGGATGATAGCGCTTTAGGCGGGCACCGCACCGAGGACTTCATCATCCGTTTGACCCGCAGGGGGCCAGTCATCTCCGGGATCATGCCCGGGTTGCATGCCGACAAGGTTATTTCGATACGCTGGTCCGGCGCAGAAGCCATGGCTTCCAGCCTCGGGTTGGAACGCTTGATGACGTGCCGGACCATCTCCGATGTTCGGCAAACCCTTAAAAATGTCAATCAAATCGCTTTGAACTTTGTTTTCGCTGATTCCCGGGGAGATATTGGATGGCAGACCACCGGCAAACTGCCTATTCGCATCCAGCGCGAAGGCCTCGTTCCCTATGTCGTCAAAGACCGCAACGATAACTGGATCGGCTGGATACCCTGGCAGGGCATGCCCCACAGCGTTGACCCCGCCCGCGGATGGGTCGGCACCTGTAACCACCTGACCGTCGATCGGGATTATCCCTATCACTACAGCACTTTTATCGCACCTTCCTATCGCTACCGGCGGCTCAGCCAGTTGATGGCCGCCCCCACCAAAAAGTCGGTGGATGACCACTGGCAATTCCAGCGCGATACGCTCAACCTGATGGCCCAAAAAATCGCTCCAATCATGGCGCAGGCCCTGGCGGCATATTCGGATACCCGCATAATGGGCCGGATCCTGGCCGGGTGGGATTTTAGCGACAATCCAGATGGTGCTGCACCTACGATTTTTCAGACCGTCTACCGTGAGTTCGCGCTGCTGGTGTTCGCCGATGAACTTGGCGACAGACTCGCTACAACCATGCTCAGCAGCAGGGGTTTCTGGCAGGAGCGACTCCAGAAAATGGTACTCGAAGGCGTCTCTTCATGGTTTGACAACGTCCAAACGGCCGACCGCCGTGAAACCCGCGACGATCTCTTTCATCAAGCCGGTTTGAATGCAAGCCAATATCTGGGCACGCTTCTTGGAGCAGATCCCGAAAGTTGGAGCTGGGGAAAGGTGCACCGCCATGAATTTTTAAGCCCTGTCAGGCGCTCGGGTGCCGGCAAGAATTTTCTGGGCGGCGGCTCGCATCCGGCCGCGGGTTCTGCAGAAACCCTTTACCGCGGGATATACGATTTCAATGCGCCTTTTAAAATTACGGTTTCAGCCTCCCTGCGGATGGTGGTGGACATGGCCGACCCGGATAAAATCCTGGCCGTTCTGCCCGGCGGTGTGTCCGGACGGCAGTTCGACCCCCATTCCACCGACCAGATCGAGCCCTTTATGAATGGTGAAAAGCGTTACTGGTGGTTCAGCGACAACGCCATAAAGGCACATACCCGCCACACCCTGATCTTGAAGCCCCGCTAGCAGAGTCGGCGATTAAACCAGAAAGTGTATTAAATCAAAAAGGGTTTGTGATATTCCGTTCATATATGTAAAATTGGCAAAGTACATGTATTCTCAATAAATCGCAAGTTGGGTGATATTTGGTTTTCTGGCAGGTAACAGGTTAATTGCAATCTATTTGAATCAACAAGGGCTGTTCTATTTTAGAGAAAATGTACCAATCCTTAAAAAGGATTATAATGAAAATATTCAACTCATTGCTAATATCGTTTATTATTGCCGGTTGTCTATATATTCCCACTCCAGAACATGGCTATTCACACACAGAAGAAATCAACAAAGATACAGTGAAACAGCTCAAGCCGGGAATCACTACTAAAAATAGTATGAGGCGATTATTTGGAAGACCGCCATCATATGAATATCCAGCAGACGAAAAGACAGGGAACAAAATT
>CAZJHF010000097.1:0-11435 GCA_964545505.1 uncultured Desulfobacterales bacterium
TCAACAGCCCGATATAATTTTTGGCCGCCTCGACTGTGGCAACATCCAGGGGAAAAATTATGCGGTCTTTGCCTGATTTCATAACCTTCCATTCACTTTCTTTATTTCGTTAGTGATGATGGGTGACTTCAAGAATACGGCTCCAATACGCCACTACTCCAAAGGTTTTTGATCCCCCCCATACTGCTGCTTCATCCAGCGCTGATAGTGTGCGCCATTTTTAATCTGACCCACCCAGGCCTGATGATCCAGGTACCATTCAATGGTTTTTCGAATTCCACTTTCAAATGTCTCCTGCGGCAACCAGCCCAGCTCATCAGTCAGTTTGCTGAAGTCGATGGCATATCGCTTGTCATGGCCGGGTCTGTCTTCTACAAACGTAATCAGGTTGCGCCGCGGAGATGCAACAGCACCGGGGACCATGTCATCGAGCAGATCGCAAATGCGCCCGACCAGATCAATGTTGGCCATTTCACACTGACCGCCGATATTGTACATTTCCCCCCGTTTGCCCGCTTGCATGATTTTCCAGATTGCCTGACAGTGATCGGTTACAAACAGCCAATCCCTCACATTGCGCCCGTCGCCATACACGGGCAGCGGCTTGCCTTCAAGAGCGTTTAAAATCATCAGCGGGATCATTTTTTCGGGAAACTGATAGGGGCCATAATTATTTGAGCAATTGGAAATCGTCACCGCTAGACCGTAGGTTTTAAAATACGCTCTGACCAGATGATCGGAAGACGCTTTGGAAGCTGAATAGGGACTGTTGGGCCGGTAAGGCGTATGTTCAGTAAAATAACCGTTCATGCCCAATGATCCGTACACCTCGTCTGTGCTGACATGGTGAAACAATTTTAGTTGATGTTTGTACCGGCGGGCTAATTCGAGCAGCCGAAAAGTGCCTTCAATATTGGTTTTAATGAAAGCATCCGGCTCTATAATCGAGCGATCGACATGGGATTCGGCGGCAAAATTGCAGATGGCATCTACTGCGTATCGATCAAATATGTCCGTCATCGCCCGGGTATCGCAGATATCGGCCTTTTCAAATATGTAGCGCTTCACAAATTTTTTCTCAGCTGCCACCAGATTATCAGGGTTGCCGGCGTAAGTCAGTTTATCGACGTTTATAATCCGCCCATTAAATCCGGCATTTGACAGCATATAGTAAATGAAATTTGTGCCAATAAAGCCGCAGCCACCGGTAACGAGAATGTTTTGCATTGTATCTCCTGATATTCTAATGAAACGCTTACAGAAAATGAGGCTCTTTAAAGCATACCGGGTCTTAGGTTTCAGTTATGCGTTTCAAGGGTTCGCCGTTCATAGGTTCAGTGGTTCATTGGCTACTGGCTTCTTGCTGCTGGCTACTTGCTTTTAGCTGATCTCAACTCGTTCCCTGCTTTCTGACAGAAGCCAAAGACCAGCAGCCAGCGGCCACAGGACCTAACCTCTGAACCCTGAACCTGAAAACTGAGACCTGAAACCTTTAATTTGAACCTATCTTATATGAATATGACGATAAAGTAAATTTCCTTGCCCGGAAATAACGTGATTAGAATTCTGTTGAAACAATTGACTTTATAATGATATATGATAAATTTTTAATATTTACAGATAAATATCGAATACATGCCTGCCGAATGGTGTGCAGCGAAAACCCTGATGTCCGATAAACACCGATACCACGTAGCCGCTGGAAGTTTCCGGGTGGATACCCAAAAGCCAATGATCCTGGAAGCCTATCTGGGGACCTGTGTCGGCGTGGCACTTTATGATCATTTGGCCGGCGTCGGCGGCCTGATTCATTTACTGCTGCCCGAGCCAGCGATCCCGGACGACAGCTTTCAACCAGAAAAATACGCATCCACCGGATTTCCGCCTTTCGTGCAGGCCTTATACGCTCAGGGGGCGACGGCCGAAAACCTGAAAGCCTGCATCGCCGGAGGTGCTCTGGTAGGTCCGGTAAACGATACCGATTTTGAAATGGATATCGGCGGGCGGACCACCGAGCGCGTCATGCAGTTGATAAAGGCCGAGCACATACAGGTCGAGATGCTCGAAACCGGGGGTTTCTTCACCTGCCGGCTTGAAATGGATCTGGATACAGGCAATTTTTTGATCGAGCCAGCCGGATCTGACAAGCTTGCAGACAATATCGAAGTGAAGGTGCCGGAACCCCGGGAAATCAGCCGCGCCATTAAGGATTTGCAGCCCATTCCGCAAATCGCATTAAAAATTTTTCGACTGATGCATTCAGAGGACTATAAGATTAAAAATATATCCGAGGAAATCCGAAAGGATCAGGTCATCAGCGCCAGGACACTGAGGCTTTGCAATTCAGTCATATTTGCCCGTCCCAAAAAAATCGAGTCTTTAGAACACGCGATCGTCATGCTGGGGCAACATCTGTTACTTAAACTGGTCATCTCGGCCTCTTTGGATAACTTTTTTAGCCAGATCGGTACGGGCTATTCGTTGTGTAAAGGCGGTATATACCATCATGCGGTCGGCACGGCCGTCATTGCCGAAAAATTGGCAACCCTTACCGGGCAGGCTGAGCCGTCTCTGGCCTATACAGCCGGCCTGCTGCACGATATTGGCAAGGTGGCCCTGGATCAATTCATCCACTCTGGATTTCCGCTTTTTTACAGGGAGTGCCATCAGGGTGAAAAGAATTTTTCTGAAGTCGAAAAGCAGCTGCTTGGAACCGATCATACCGAAGTGGGCGCAGAGCTGGCGCTGAACTGGTCTTTTCCCGAATCACTGGTCGAGATCATCCGCTATCACCATCAGCCTGAAAATGCTACCCAACACGATGCGCTGGTCCATATCGTTTACCTGGCCGACCTGCTGATGAGTCGATTTCACACCGGTCTGGAGATGGAACGCTTGAATACCGAAAGCCTGGCCTCCCGCCTGGCTGTTATCGGTCTGTCAATTGCTGAATTTCCGAAACTGATCGATCAGATTCCCATAAAAGTGCTGGAGGCATCACCTGAACTGGCGTTGATGTAAGCGTGAAGCCTATGGTCGCGTGTCCGCGCACAGCAAAACAGCGCTGAAGACAGTTTAACATTATGACAAAATCACAAAAGAAAAAATGGGTCGCAATCCAAGCGGATCAACAGGCGCTTTTGCGCGAGCTGCCAGGTGTGGATTACCTGCTGAATCTGGTCACCCGACAAGCCTTCGCTGAAAATATCCCGCATGCAGTGGTGGTCAAGTCCATTCGCAGCGTAATTGAAAGCCGCAGACAGCAGATCCTCGCCAGCAGCCCGACTAGCGGGCATAATCGCATATCGGATTCACAGATGATCGCGTCCGTGAAACAATCAATTCATCAGGCCATGACACCCAACCTGAGGCGCACGATTAATGCTACCGGGATTGTGGTTCATACCAATTTAGGCCGCTCGCTGCTGGCGTCTGAGGTAATGGATCATCTGGTGACAATTGCCAGTCGCTATTCCAATCTGGAATATGATCTGGTTGCCGGTCGCCGAGGATCACGCTACAGCAGCGTTGAAGAATTGATCTGTGAAATCAGCGGTGCTGAGGCGGCTCTGGTGGTCAACAATAACGCCGGAGCGGTCCTGTTAAGCCTTGAGACCCTCGCACGGGACAAACAGGTGATCGTCTCACGCGGTGAGCTGGTGGAAATCGGCGGCTCCTTCCGGGTGCCGGATGTGATGGCCAAAAGCGGCGGTATCCTCAAAGAGATCGGAACCACCAACCGCACGCATTTGTCAGATTACGCCAATGCGATTGGCCCGCATACCGGCTTACTGTTAAAAGTCCATACCAGCAACTACAGCGTGGTCGGCTTCACAGCGGAGGTGTCTTTGCGGGAACTCGTTGATTTGGGCGCAGCGCATCAACTGCCGGTCATGGAGGATCTGGGCAGTGGCACCTTCATCGATTTTTCCAAGTACGGCCTGCTAAAGGAACCCACCGTTCAGGACTCGGTGAACGCAGGTACGGATGTGATCACCTTTAGTGGGGATAAGCTGTTGGGGGGGCCGCAGGCCGGTATTATCGTCGGAAAAAAGAAAATTATCGACACCATTAAAAACAATCCGATAACGCGGGCATTGCGGATCGACAAACTCACATTGACCGCGCTGGAAGGCACCCTGCGATTGTACCGTGATGAACAAAGAGCGATCCGCCTGATTCCCACATTACGCATGATCATGCTTCCACTGGCCGAGATTCGAAAACGCGCACAGGGCCTTGCAGATCGTTTGAAGCAATTCGGTGGTGCCCGGCTGCACATCCGGCTTCTCAAGCGTGCCTCCAAAACCGGCGGCGGCGCCCTACCCCTTATGGAGCTTCCCAGCCTGTGCATAGGCCTCCAGGTGGATGGCCAATCACCCAATACTCTGGAGAAAATGATGCGCACCAACGATCCGCCTATTATCGGCCGAATCGAAGATGATATGTTCGTAATGGACCCTCGAACAATCCAGGAAGACGAGTATCCTACTATTGAAACTGCATTTGAAAATCGGATAATGAAAGCCTGATATGCCAAAAGATCAATCTGAACTTTACCACCACCGTGAATCGACGCGGCACTTTTTGCACGCTAAAGCGGAAGCAGACAGCCTGCACAAAAATCGAATTCGCATCCCTGCAACCATTCAAAAGGCGATTCAATCCATTTATCCGGGGTTGCTGACGGGACAGGCCTTTTTGGATCACGCATTGGAGCAGCTAAGCCCGGCTGCGCAGTTCGCCGGCATGGTTTTCCAGATCGATGACACGGTGTGCACCGGTTCTCAAAAACCCGCGATCGAACCGGCGGTGGCTCATAAAAGGGCTGCCAAATTATTTAATAATTTTAGTAAAAAACATAAGGGTATCTGGGGGCTGCTAAACCAGGGGTTGTTCGGTGCCTTTTTTGCTCAGAAAACCGGTGATCATTGCTTCACGCTCGTACAACAATTTCAACAAACATCCAAAAATAAAACCGCCTTAACCGTCAGTGCGGGCATCGCCGAATATCCGTCCCTTAATTATCAGCCGACCGATGTTATTCCCAACGCACTCAAAGCATTGGATCATGCTGCCTTTTTAGGGCCGAACAGCGCCGTGATTTTTGATGCCATCAGCTTAAACATCAGTGGGGATCAGCTGTTTGAAAAGGGCGATATCAATGGTTCCATTGAAGAATTTCAACAGGCCCTTAAAATGGACCCGACCAACATTAATGTTCACAACAGTATAGGTGTTTGCCATGGCCTGCTGGGAGAATATGAAAAGGCGGAATTGGAATTTATTTCAGCAGTCAGATTGAATCATGCTGAAGTCATGGCCTGGTATAATATGGGTTTTATTCATATGTTAAATGGAGACCGCCATAAAGCCCTAGATCTTTTTTTTAAAGCCAATGCCATCAATCAAGACGTATTCGAAGTCAACTTTCAAACCGGTAGATTATTGATCGAATTGAACCAGCCCGAGAGCGGCAAAAAATTTCTCAAGCGCGCTGCTGATTTGGAGCCGACTTCCGGTGCGGTATTTCGGTATCTGGGTGAATGCTATACGCACATCGGCAACGTTGACGCAGCCGTTGCCGCTTATAAAAAGGCTATCAAATATAATCCCAGTGATGCCGCTTCATTATCGGCCATGGGATGTTTGTTTGCCGAGCAGGAAGAAGATCCGGACATTGCCTTGATGTTCTGCAAGGAAAGTGTTCAACTTGCCCCGGAAAATGGACTTTTCCGATATCGATTAGGCCAGCTTTATCACAGGCAAAATCGCCTGGACGATGCATTAAAGGCATTTAAGGAAGCCCAGCGTCTCGGTAAAAATGCTTCTGATCTAATATTAGAAATCGAAAAAAAATTACAACCCAAGGTGTCACGCTCTGCCGGGCGAACGGGATAACGTGATGGAAAAAATTATTTTGCAGCAACTTGAGGAAAGTTTGCACGTCAAGCGCCAATTTATTGAAAAACACCTCGATAGCATTCTTGTGGCCGTTGATCAGATGGCTGCCAGTATCGAAGCCGGCAATAAAATTCTCATCTTCGGAAACGGCGGCAGCGCGGCAGATGCACAGCACCTGGCCGCTGAGTTTGTCAACCGCTTTAAAATCGAACGCCCTCCCCTGGCGGCCATGGCCTTGACCACTGATACTTCCATTCTGACCAGCGTTGGAAACGATTATCGATTTGATGATATTTTTTCGAAACAGATCGAAGCACTGGGCAAAAAAAATGATATCGCCTGGGGTATCAGTACCAGTGGAAACTCCAAGAATATCTTAAAGGCCGTCGAAGCCGCCCATGAAAGAGAATTGTATTCCATCGGGTTTACCGGCCGCGGCGGCGCACTGGCCAAATGCGTAAATTTGGCATTCGCAGTGCCATCTGACGATACGGCCCGAATTCAGGAAGCCCACATTACTTTAGGCCACATCATCTGCGACCTGGTTGAACGCAGGCTGTTTCCGTAAAATTGAAAAGGATATCCTGGCAGCCTGATTCCGGTTCACCCGTTAACACAACCTCAGTTAAGAGATGACGGTATGTCAAAAAAGATTAAACCGTTGGATCTGGATAAGGTAAAGACCTATTCTTTGACGCAACGCAGCAGCAAGGTTAATACGGTCGACTTTGCCACGATCTGGCAAAAGGGTGGCACCTTTAATGATTTTGTAAACGGATTGCCGGATATCTTGGCCGGCGCCGACCTGAAAACTGTTATTCGTGCTCTGGCAACAGCTGCGCGCGCCAACAAGACGGTCATTTTGGGTATGGGCGCGCATGTGATCAAAGTAGGCCTGAACCCGGTGATCATCGATCTGATGGAGCGCGGTATTGTTCAGTGCGTGGCCTTAAACGGCGCCGGTATTATTCACGACCTTGAACTGGCCATGGACGGTCGCACTTCAGAAGATGTTGCCGCCGCCGTCGATGACGGCTCTTTTGGCATGGCGGAAGACACAGCCATATTTTTGGGAGCTGCTCTGGAAAATTCACCGTCGGATTCAAACGGGCTGGGACAGGCAGTCGGACGCGCCATTTCTCAACAAAATCTCCCGTTCAGCGAAAACAGTATACTGGCAGCCGGCTATCGTCTGGGAATTCCGGTTACCGTGCATGTCGCCATTGGAACCGATATATTTCACATGCACCCGCAGTTTGACCCCGCCCGTTGCGGTGAAGCCAGCCATCATGATTTCCGCTTGTTTGCGGCTGTGGTGGCCCGTCTGCAAAATGGGATCTATCTGAATGCGGGATCCGCTGTCATCTTGCCGGAAGTTTTTTTAAAAGCCGTCACCGTGGCGCGCAACCTGGGCCACACGCTAGATGAATTCACCACGGTCAATTTGGACTTCATTCGGCATTATCGTCCCATGATCAATGTGGTTCATCGTCCGACGACCAGAGGCGGCATGGGGATCAACCTTATCGGCCATCATGAAATCATGCTGCCATTGATCGCTGCCGGGGTAATTGAACAGCTTGAAGGTTGACACGTTTCGGCATTTCATGTTTATTAACGCTTTTCGGTTGTTTTTCACTGCCTAGATGATTATAAACTGGTTGTCGGATACGCTTTTTAAATAAGTCCCGGGAGAATGTTATGCCGATTTACGAATATCACTGTAAAAACTGCGACCAGGATTTTGAATATCTGGTTTTTGGAAGCGAAAAACCCGACTGCCCTTCCTGTAAGAGTAAGAAAGTATCCAAGTTGATGTCCCCCTGCGGCTTTATATCCAGAGGCAGCGGTGGAGAGACTGTCTCCAGCTCGGCCGGCGCATCCTCCTGCAACGATTGTGCGGCATCGAGTTGTGCCGGCTGTAGCCATTGAGCAAGATGAACCGCCCCATCAGAATCGGAACCCGCGGCAGCAAACTGGCGCTATGGCAGGCCAACTGGACCAAATCCTTTCTTGAAACCAAATTCCCGTCAACCCCCATTGAGCTGACCATCATTAAAACACAGGGGGACAAGATTCTCGATGTGCCCCTTGCCAAGGTAGGCGGCAAGGGTCTTTTTGTCAAAGAAATTGAACAGGCATTGCTGGCCGAGCGCATTGACATTGCGGTTCACAGCATGAAAGATATGCCGGCTGACATCCCAGAGGGACTGTGCATCGGTGCAATCCCCGAACGCGAAAATCCGTTTGACGTATTCATATCCCGCAGTGGAGCACCATTTAAAAAACTGCCTGCAGGCAGTATTATCGGCACCAGCAGCCTGAGACGCGGCGCTCAACTGCGGTATACCCGAACAGATATTGTCATCCAGTCCATACGCGGCAATCTGGATACGCGCCTTAAAAAACTCGAATCTGAAAATTTTGATGCTCTGGTGCTGGCGGCTGCGGGCGTAAAGCGACTGAATCTTGAACATAAGATTACCGAGTACCTGGACGACGCCGTCATGTTGCCGGCGATCGGCCAGGGGGCGCTGTGCGTTGAAATCCGTAAAGACGATCCAACCGTAGGACCGATGGTCGCTGCCATGGAACATGCGCCCACCCGCGCGATCGTTAGCGGGGAGCGTGCGTTTCTCAAGCGGCTCGAAGGCGGCTGTCAGGTGCCCATCGCCGGTCACGGCCATATTATAAATAATACGTTTACCCTAACCGGACTGGTTGCCGAAGTTGATGGTGCCCGGCTGATCAAAGGCGAAAAAAGCGGACCTGTGGATTCTGCTGAAACCATTGGTATTGATTTAGCTGAAGAACTACTTGATAGAGGAGCGTCTATTATATTGGAAAAACTTAAAAAAATGGCTATTAAAAACGATGGAAGCTAAAGTGTATCTGGTTGGTGCCGGTCCCGGCGATCCGGGTCTGATCACGATAAAAGGCAAAAAATGTATCCGAAACGCCGATGTCATTATTTATGACTACCTGGCCTCCCCTGCCCTGCTAAAACATGCCCCGAAATCTGCTGAATTGATCTATGTGGGCAAAAAAGGCGGAGACCATACCCTTTCCCAGGATGAAATCAACAGACTGCTGGTGGACAAGGCCAAATCTGGCGGTGTTATCACCCGCCTTAAAGGTGGAGACCCGTTTATATTCGGTCGCGGCGGAGAAGAAGCCGAAGTACTGGTAGAAGCCGGTATCTCGTTTGAAATCGTGCCGGGTGTCACGTCCGCGATTGCAGCTGCAGCTTATGCCGGTATTCCGTTGACACATCGCGACTTAACCTCGACGTTGGCCTTTGTGACCGGCCATGAAGATCCGACCAAAGCGGAGACCAGCATCAACTGGTCTTCTCTGGCCAGCGGCATTGGAACGCTGGTTTTTTTCATGGGCGTTAAAAATCTGCCCAATATAACCGAGCGCCTGGTAGCGCACGGCAAATCACCGCATACACCGGTTGCCGTGATTCGATGGGGTACGACTTCCCGCCAGAAAACGGTGACCGCAACCCTGGCCACAATCGTTGACAAGACCCGCGCTGCCGGCCTGAAGGCACCGGCTATTATTGTCATCGGTGATGTCGTCGATTTGCGTCAATCGCTGAAATGGTTTGAAAATCGACCCCTGCTGGGCAAACGCATCGTCGTGACACGGGCTCGACAGCAGGCCAGTGATCTGGTCGGGCTGCTCACGGATCTGGGTGCTGAATGCCTCGAGTATCCGACCATTGAAATTATGCCGCCCAAAGACCCCCAACCCCTCAAACAGGCGGTTGCAAATTTGGCCACATACGATTGGATTGTTTTTACCAGCGTCAATGGGGTCGGCTTCTTTTTCGAGCAATTGTTTGCCGATGGCAAAGACGTCCGTGCCCTGAGCCATCTCAAAACAGCCGCCATTGGGCCGGCCACCGCCGCCCGCTTGCTGGAATTGGGTTTAATCAGTGATATTGTGCCGGAAACCTACAGGGCAGAATCGGTGGTGGATGCATTTAAAAAAGAAAAATTGAACAATAAAAAAATACTGCTACCGCGTGCCAGAGAAGCCCGACCGATTTTACCGCAGGAGCTGAAAAAGATGGGTGCTGCCGTCGATGAGATTCCCGTCTACGAGACTTTAAAAGCAGTCGATATCGCCTTTGATCTGGTTCAACAGCTCAAAGAAAAACGGGTGGATATGATCACCTTCACCAGCTCATCCACCGTACAAAATTTTAAAGCCCTGCTGCCGGCAAAAGCGTATGCCGCCCTCATGCAGGACATCACTATCGCCAGCATCGGCCCGATTACAACTGATACCGCCAAAGAGTTGGGTTTTGATGTCCACATCACCGCCAAATCCTACACCATTCCCGGATTGGTTGACGCTATCTTGCAGAGCAGTCAAAAAGGTGAACTCATATAGTTTGATCTTTGCTCTTTAATCTAACTATTCGCTGTAGTTTAGAAATTTAATATTTGATCGTTTGTTGTTTTTTAATACTTTTTAGCCTATAGTAATCGAATGAGCAATGTTAATAGGAATACAAATACAATTCTTATAGCCTAAAGGTGAATTAGTCTCTGGCCAGAATAGTTTGTTGGCCGGGCAGAAATATAGAGACACCCAAAATCATGTATCTTGCCCACTACAACCTAAAAAGAATGCCATTTGCAACAAATCCTGATCCTAATTTCCTGTGGTTGGGTGAAAATCATAAAGAAGCCCTTTCTGTTTTAAAGTACGGTATCTATAAAAATGATGGTTTTTTGCTTCTGTCGGGTGATATCGGTACAGGTAAAACTTCACTAATTCGGCATTTGATAAATTTAATAAAGCGTAAAGCATTATTTGCATTTATTCCTATTCCCAATCTGGATCCGAGTGATTTTTTTAATTATCTCTCCGAAGAATTTGGGATGGAAAAAACATATCTTAAAGCAGTTGATTTTCTGATCGATTTTAAGAAATTTCTCCTTACAGCGTATTCAGAGCGCATCAAAGTTTTTCTCATAATAGATGAGGCTCAAAATATCAATCACAAGCTGCTTGAAGCCATTCGTCTTTTATCTAATATTGAGCTTGATAGTAGAAAACTCATCAGTATTTTTTTTCTGGGACAAACAGAATTCGAGGCCGTATTAATGCAGGAAAAAAACAAGGCTATTCGCCAGCGCATTACAACTGCATTCCATTTAAATCCGTTAACCGAGTCTGACACAGAAAAATATATCGCCCATCGGCTAAAGATTGCGGGGGCCAAAAATAACCTCTTTAGTTCAGATGCATGCCGTACAATTCATCATATAGCCGAAGGTATTCCTCGCCTCATCAATTCCATATGTGATTGTGCCTTATTAAGTGGATATGCCAAAGGAGAGAAAGACATCGATTTAAGCTTTATTGAAAAATGCCAAATCGAACTTAGAATACCGATTGGGATACAATAGCTTCTAATCAATTTAATGAACATGCGAGTCCGCGTCATATGATATATCTTTCCTGATATCCATCAAGCTCGGCCCCAAAACGAACCCCATCGGTTTGATGAT
>CAZJHF010000098.1:0-8226 GCA_964545505.1 uncultured Desulfobacterales bacterium
ATATTCATCTTTGCGTCTTTGTGTCTTAGTGGCATAAATGTTTTGCCATAAATAAGGTACTAGAAACGAACTCGTGCGACCTTCGTATAAACCGCTCCGCTCGGGCGCAGCTCGCTTTTAAACAGGATGATCCGGTCGGCCTCAAAACCATCGGATTCAAATGCATTAAATTTAGCGAGCGCCGCCTGCAGGCGATCGACAGCAATTTTCCCTTTTACACGACCCAGCGTCAAATGGCCTTTAAACGGGCGCGTTTCGGAGGGAAACCCCAAATCCGCCAGGTGCGCGTCAAGCGTCTGCTGCAAACTTTTAAGGGGGTCCAATTGTCCGCCCAGGCCGATCCATATGACGCGCGGCCGCCGGGCATTCGGAAACACGCCCAAACCACTGGGCGCCAAAGTCAGTTGGGTGCTGCCTTTTGCGGCCAGTGTCATTGCACCAACGATGGCGTCGGTCTGGGCCACATCGATATCGCCTAAAAATTTCAATGTTAAATGGATACTTTCTGGCCGTGCCCATTTAACGCGAAATTTAGATGATTTAAGCTCTTCCTGAACCGCACCAAGGGCAGAGCGAACGCGTTCAGGCAGATCAATCGCAACAAAGGCACGAAAGGTTTCGATCATAATAAATTTGGGTGTTGGTCGCCTCGTTATAAATCTATGGGCCTATCATCCAATGATTGAATATTGTCGATTGAATATTGAATATTTAAGGTCTGCCTCCGGCGAATCAATTATATATATAAAAACGAAGGCACGGAGCGACAACCACAAATATTGAATACAAAATTTTCAATAGACAATTCCCCGATACTCTGAGATTTCCGTATCGCTTCATGGGTTTGTTCGGCTTCTTTAGTCACGCTTTGAGGCAGAAGGCACCGCCTCGATCTTGGAGGCTACATTGTTTTTAATCCAGGATGCATCCCACCATTCGATCGGATTAACAAATGTATTGTGCACCAGCATACTGAAGTGTAGATGATCACCGCCCGCAAGCCCGGTACTGCCCGTGCGGCCAATGATATCGCCCTTTTGCACCTGTTGTCCTTTGGTTACGTCGCTGGCATTCAGGTGGGCGTACATGCTAAACAGCCCGAAACCATGATCGATGAGCACCGCTTTACCATAAATGCCCAGGTTTCCGCTAAACATGATGACGCCGCTATTGGCCGCCGGAACAGGTGAATGTTGGACTGAAGCCAGGTCGATGCCCAGATGTACCTGCCGGTCAATTATTTCACCCTTGTATTCATAGACACGATGATCGGCAAAACCTGCCTGATTCGCCGCTGCGCTCATCCGCTTAAACGCCCCCTGCCAGTATTTGACCGCCGCTGTGGTTTGCACCAACTCCGTGAGTTGTTGATAATTTGCCCGGCGTAAATCACGATTGATTTTAATAAATTTTTCAATCAACGAGCCGGTCGGCGGCACGGAAGCCAGGGCCTTAAATTCGGGCATCTTTCGGTTTAAAAAGCGGTCCGAAATACGGATTTTGTCTTTTTTAAAAACCTTTTTGCGGATGTAATAGTTGATCCCGGCCTCTGCGCTATTGCCGGCCTGATCATAGGCCTTGACATAAATCCGGGTTTCGGGACCCTGCAGATAACCCAATCCAATGTAGGCCATCTGAATGCCGGCATCTTGAAAATATCCGGCATGTGCAGGGAAAAAATTGTCACCCACTTGAACCCCGCTTTGGTGGGCATCCTGCGAAGTACGGAAAACCACAAGTCCGGAACCGCCCTGGGTCAAATTATGTACGCTGCTGATGACTTCAATTTCCGGCGGCTGGGTATCGATGATCAGATTCTTTTCGATATAGACCCGATTTCCCTTCCACCAGTCCCGCCACGAATAGTCCCAAACGGCCAGACGCAGAATGGCTTCGCCATCCGATAATTGATAAGATGAAGGCTCAAAGGGAATTTCCAGAGTGTGGGATTTAGTCTTACCGCCGCTGAAAAACCCGGCTGAGGGAAAGGCGGTGTCAACCAGGACCACCTCTTGACCGTCTTTGACCATGGCAACCCAGATTTTTCTCAGGCCACTTTGCGGGTCGGCCAAAGAGATCGAAAATTTCTGTGACTTTTTCCCAAGGTAGGGCGATGCAAGCTCAAAACCAACTTCGGGGTCTTGGCCCTCGAAGCGAATCAACAGAAACCAAAAAATGGGCACCAATATGATGATGCCGGCAATTATCAACAATCCGCTTTTCTTACGTTTCGTTTTTTCTTTCAATCGGTTACGCTCCAATCAGGTGCAATAAATGAACTAGGATTAATAACAGGTCAAAGTTGTAGAATCAAGGCCTGTTTTCGTTTCTTGACTTTTGATAATGCACAAGCTAAATTTTTTTCCATCATTTAAAAAACGGGTATTATCAATTCGTTAAGGTGTCGGGCCCATTTGCGGCACGGTTCGCGCTGCAAGGGGGCCCGATGGTTTTATCAATCCATTATGACAACTGTTTATAAAAAACCGAAAAAGCTTAAATTCATACTACTGGCCACCATCGTGATCGCCTTGAGTGCCGTTATCGCAATTTATATTCAATTTCGACCGGACCCAAATGTTGGGAAACAGGAAGTGGAATCGGATGAACCGGATGCCACACTATCGCTGAATAAAATACAGCAAACAGCTACGCGAGATGGAAAAAAGGAATGGAGCCTTGAGGCCAGTTCGGGCCATTATCTGGATAAGACCCGGCAATTGCTATTAAAAGACGTGAAGGTTACCTTTTTTCTCAAGGATAAGAGTGAGATCACTCTGTTAGCCGATCAGGGCACTCTGAGTACCGACACGAGCAATATTGAGGTTTCCGGCAATGTTGTTTTGAACAACAACGAATACAAGCTATTGACCGAAAGTCTAAACTACGTCCACGATCAACGCGTACTGTATTCGAAAGCCCCGGTAAAAATTTCCGGCGCATCGGCCGAGCTGGCGGCCAAGTCGTTAACTTTTGAACTGGATGCCAAACGACTGACGCTGGAAGGCGGGGTGGCAACAACTATTGATGAAGATTTTGCCCTCTAAATTAGGCCATCGTTGCCGCTCGAATGGCAGCTTAATGGCAATGATCATTGTGATCGCGGTTGGTTTGACAGTCCAAAATACTGCAGCAAGCGAGCCCTCCGAGCATCGAGTTAACATTTCTAACACCAAAACCATTCGGATTACGGCTGATAAGCTGATTGCTGAAATTGATGCTGCCGAAGTAACGTTTTTCGGAAATGTCAAAGTGCAGCAACCCGGAACGGTGATACTCGCAAACCGCATAAAAATTGTTTATGATGCGGCTGCTGTAGGTAAAAAAGGCAAGTCGCCCAGGGCGGATGCCATCCGCAAAATCATTGCCAGCGGGCGTGTTAAAATCGTATTTGACGATATGGTTGCCGAAGGGGATTTGGCCGAATATACAATAAAATCTGATGTTTTTATCCTTACCGGAAAACCGTCCCGGGTGACGCGCGATGGCAATTTGATTACCGGATCAAAATTCACCCTGCAGCGTTCCGAGGGGACCTTAACGGTTGAAGGCGGGGGGGGGGATAGAGTGAGGGCCATCTTTCAACCTTGATTGATCGTAAACAAAATAAGCGGAATGATCGTAAACAAAATAGATTGGACAACCGCCATTATACGGCTATTTGTAATGCTTGCAATTTTCGTGCAACTCATCTAAAATGAGATAGTTGAATTGATCCAGCGCCGCGGGCAACGGTTTAAAAAACCGGTTTTTCAGCGGCGTGGCTGCTTGCGGCGCTCACATTAAATCGAATAAGATGACAACACTGTATCTTCAAAATCTGATAAAAAAATATGGCGGACGCAAAGTTGTCAATTCGGTCAGCTTAGAAATTGCAAGCGGCGGGGTGGTCGGCTTGCTCGGCCCCAATGGAGCGGGCAAGACCACAACATTTTACATGACAGTGGGTTTGGTCAAGCCGAATGGTGGACATGTGCTGCTTGACGATGAAGACATAACTGATTACCCTATGCATATCCGATCTCGCAAGGGTGTCGGCTATCTTCCCCAGGAAACATCTATCTTCCGAAAGCTGTCTGTTAGACAAAACGTACTGGCAATTCTTGAGATTCTACCGATTTCTAATTCCGAGCGGACTGAACGGGCTGATTTGCTGCTTGAAGAGCTGGGCATCACGCATTTAGCCGATCAAAAAGCCAGCCTGCTATCGGGTGGAGAAAAAAGGCGGCTTGAAATTTCAAGATCACTTGCCATAAATCCTTCATTCATACTGTTAGACGAACCATTTGCCGGTGTAGACCCCCTGGCAGTTAATGATATTAAAAGTATAATTGAGCATTTGAAGATGCGCGGAATCGGTATCTTAATTTCCGATCACAACGTCAGAGATACGCTGGGTGTCTGTGATATAGCATACATATTGTGCGACGGGCAGGTGATCGAGTCCGGAAGTCCGCAAAAAATTGCCAACAGTGAAGCCGCATGCCGGGCATATCTAGGAGACGAGTTTAAATTATAAAATGGCACTTGAATTAAGACAACAGCTCAAACTGACGCAGCAGCTTATCATGACACCACAGCTGCAGATGGCCATCAAATTACTGCAGCTATCCCGTTTGGAACTACTGGATACCATCCGACAGGAACTCGAAGAAAATCCAGCCCTTGAAGAAATTCAGGAAAGCACCTCCAACGAAAACCTGCCTGAACAGTCTGAAAAATCATCTGAAGACACCGCCAAGACTGAAGAAGTCACGATTGACGAAAAAATTCATGACGATATCGATTGGAGCAACTATCTGGGGGAATACAATACTCCCGGACGGGTAAGTTATGAGTCTGAAGATCGCGACGCACCGCGCTTTGAAGCTTTTATCGCACCCAAAAAATCATTGCGCGATCATCTGTTATGGCAATTTCTGATGAGCAAACCCAGGGCCGAAGAAGAAATGATCGCCAGTCAAATCGTGGGCAATCTCAATGCTGACGGCTTTTTGGTCAGCACCGTTGAAGAAATCGCCGCGGCGACCCATAAATCTGTCGAGACAGTTGAACAGACCCTGCTGCAAATGCAGTCTTTTGATCCAATTGGGGTATGCGCTCGAGATCTGAAGGAGTGTTTGCTGATTCAGGCCAAACATTTCGGGTTCGAAAATACAATCGTTTGCGACATTATCAGTAATCATCTACATGATCTGGAAAAGAAAAATTACAAAGGTATCTGCAAAGCACTAAAAATTAGCATGGACGATGTGGTTTCGACGGTCAACATCATCAAGGCACTCGAGCCCAAACCCGGCCGCCAATTTAGCGAAGAAACGCCACAATATATAAATCCGGACATCTACGTTTATAAATTGGAAGACGAATTTGTGATTATGCTCAATGATGACGGGATGCCCAAACTGCGCGTTAATTCATTCTATAAAAAAACCATCAGTCGCGGCAAAAAAATTTCCGGAGAGGCCGAAAATTACATTCAGGACAAAATAAGGTCGGCAGCCTGGTTGATCAAAAGCATTCATCAGCGTCAGAAAACCATATATAAGGTTATGGAGAGCATCTTGAAGTTTCAACGGGATTTCTTTGACCAGGGCATTGCCTATTTGAAGCCGATGGTGCTCAGGGATGTGGCTCAGGATATCAGCATGCACGAATCCACGATTAGCCGCGTCACTACCAATAAATACGCTTTCACGCCGCAGGGTATATTTGAATTAAAATACTTTTTTAACAGCTCTATCAGGCGGTCCCATGGTGGTGATATCGCCTCTGCCAGTGTTCAGGAGAAAATACGTCAAATCATTGCGGCTGAAAATCCTAAAAAGCCATACAGCGATGATAAAATTTCACAAATCTTAAAACAAGACCATGACATTCACATCGCACGCCGAACCGTTGCGAAATATCGTGAAATGCTCAAAGTGTTGCCATCCAACAAACGCAAACAAATTTAGGGGGGTTTCGTATGCAGACATCGGTAACATTTAAAAATCTCGATTCTTCCGATACGTTAAAATCATATGTACAAGATAAGCTCGATCGTTTTGATCGTTTGCTCGATAATCCTGCCGAGGCCAGTGTGGTTCTATCGGTCGAAAAATTTCGCCATATGGCTGAAATTAATATAATCGGAGACCGTCTAACGATAAACGGCAAAGAAGAAACCGTCGATATGTATTCGGCAATTGATATGGTCCTGGACAAAATGGAGAAACAGATAAAGAAAAATAAAGAAAAGATCCGGGAGCGCCGCAGTATTTCCAAATCAAAGAACAAAGGCTTGCTGGAAGAGGATATCAGTAGTGCCGAAGATGAGCTGGAAAGCCACATTCGAATCAAGCACATCGATTATAAACCAATGGATGTCGAAGAAGCTGCTTTGCAGCTGGACCTGCTCGATGATAATTTCCTGGTATTCACCAATGCCCGTTCAGATCAGGTCAACGTTCTTTATCGACGCAAAGACGGCCACTATGGATTGATTCAACCAAGCAGCTAACCTCATCTCGGGTAGCGGGTTTTGATTGCCGCAAATGTTCAAAGGTGCTATAACGCCCTACCCGCTTCTCTTTTTATTGAAAATCCAAATCTACAAACACAAGAACACCTGAGAACATACAGGTAAAACGTACATGAAAATCTTAGATGTCATGCCGAAAGAAGCGATTTTGGATGATTTAAAATCGCAGAACAAAAAAGGAATTTTAGAAGAACTGGTCGTCCCATTAACCGGCAGTACCGGACTGAATTCTGAAGACCTGGTGCGGGTGCTTATGGATAGAGAACGGCTCGGCAGCACCGGTATTGGCGGGGGAATCGGCATCCCGCATGGTAAAATTAAAGACCTCGAGTCACTGGTGCTGGGATTTGGTTTGAGCCGCAAAGGCATTGATTTTGAATCGATTGACGGGGAACCGACCCACATTTTCTTTGTACTGATCACACCCGAGGATTCCACCGGACTTCACCTGAAGCTTCTGGCTCGCATCTCAAGAATCCTAAAAAATGATCAATTCAAAGAGCGACTGCTGAATGCGGCTGATCAAGATGAAATCTTTGATATCATCAAACAGGAGGATGAAGAGTTCTAAACCGCACCCTTCATCCAAGCTTGCTTAATATTATAAATTATTGAAATAAATCGTTTTTATTACCCCTGTACTTTTTCCATACGAATGGAATGATGGAATATTGGAAGGTTGGAAGGTTGGGTTTTCAAAGGATCTACTTTAGTATATATGCTTTCTGTCAAGGAAACCACTTCCATCAGAGCACCCTTCCATTTTTTCGAAGGCCATTATTTCATAATTCCAGTATTCCAATTGAAGCGTAGCTTCAACGTCTTTGAACGTGAAACAGCTAATTATCATAATCATAACCGGCCTATCCGGTTCCGGCAAAAGCACGGCCATGGCAGCATTTGAGGATGCCGGCTTTTACTGTGTGGATAATATGCCGGTGGCCCTCCTGCCCAAATTTCTGGAATTACCCATTGAAAGCGATACCGGAATTGCCGGTATAGCCCTGGCAATGGACCTGCGGGAAAAGGGATTTCTTTCAGAGTATAGCGCCGTTTTTGAATCGCTAAAAAAAGAAGGTTACGCATTTGAAATTCTCTTTCTGGAAGCGGAAGAGGATATTCTGGTGCAGCGCTACAGTGCTACCCGCAGGCAACATCCTATCTCACAGCAGGGCAAAAGCCTTGTGGAAGGTATCCGCGCCGAAAAGAAGCAACTGGCGGATTTGCGGGCCGTTTCCGATAAAATTATTGACACCTCCAATTTTACGGTCCATGAACTCAAAGCCAGCATATTGGAGATTGCCCGCAAAAGTAAGATCAAGGTGTCAATGCGGATTCAGGTAGTCTCTTTCGGTTTTAAATATGGGATCCCCCACGATGCCGATCTGATCATCGATGTCCGTTTTCTGGTAAATCCCTACTTCGTTTCAAGATTAAAACATTTGGATGGCAATAATACGAAGATAAAAAAATTTGTTTTAAACCATCCAGAAACCCAGGTTTTTCTGAATAAATATCTGGAATTGCTTGACTATTTGATACCTTTATATGAAAAGGAAGGCAAAGCCTATTTAACGATAGGCGTCGGTTGTACCGGCGGCCGACATCGCTCGGTGACCATCGCAGGCGCCATATTTGATCATGTTCGAAAAACAAAGGACCAAATTGAAATTGTTCATCGGGATATACATCAAACCTCATAG
>CAZJHF010000098.1:8326-11311 GCA_964545505.1 uncultured Desulfobacterales bacterium
AGGAGAACCATGATCGGTATCGTCGTCGTAACACACAGTCAACTGGGAGATGCGCTCATTGAAGCAGCTGAATTTATTATCGGCAATAAACCGGAAGCCCTGGTGTCGATATCAATTGATCTGACTGAAAGCGCCGAGGTATTGCGGAATAAAATAGCCAAAGGCATCAAAAAAGTGAAATCCAAAGATGGTGTCCTGATATTAACCGATATGTTTGGGGGAACCCCTTCGAATTTAAGCTATTCGTTTCTTGAGGAAGGACGCATAGAGGTTATCTCCGGCGTGAACCTACCCATTTTAATCCAGGCCGTCAATACCCGCCGCAAAAAGGACCTGGCTAAACTGGCTGTCAAACTGGAAAAGTTCGGCAAAAAAAGCATCTCCCTGGCAAGCAGCATATTAAAAGGAAATAAGCGGAGTTAGGTTATGCCTGATTGGCATCTGGAAGCCGCAAAGCCCCGGGACATAGACCGAATTCTTAACATCGACCGCAACGCATTTGAAAGACCCTGGCAGCGAAGATCATTTTTAGAAGAATTAGATCGCAAAGATGCATATACCTATGTCGCCCGAACACACGCGGACAACGGACATGTGGATATCATCGCCTATGTGTTTGTGCGCATCCTGTTGAAGGAAATGCATATAATGCGAATTGCAGTCGAAGCGGGTTATCAAGCCAGAGGGGTGGCCACCGGGTTGTTGCAGCAATGCTTTAAACTGGCCAAACAGCATCAGGTTAGCGCAACTTATATTGAAGTCCGTCCCAAAAATACATCGGCAATTGCGCTGTATCAAAAGGCAGGTTTTCAAATGCTGGGGACAAGGCCCAATTACTATCCGGAGACAGGCGAAGATGCGCTGGTGATGGTAAAGCATATAAAGGAGCAATCATGACAATAAAAATTGGTATTAATGGATTCGGCCGCATTGGACGCCTCGTATTACGAGCTGCCTGGAACCATCCGAACGTTCAAGTTGTCGCCATCAACGACCTGGCCGATGCAGCCACCATGGCGCACCTGCTTAAATATGATTCCGTTCATGGCATATTCGATGTGGATATCGCTGCGCAGGATGACCGCATGCAACTCGATGGCAAAACCATTGCTATTCGATCCATCAAAGAACCCGCCAAAATTGGCTGGGGCGAATTAGGCGTCGATATTGTAGCAGAGTGCACCGGTTTGTTTCGCGATCGCGAAGGGGCTTCCGGGCATCTGACCGCCGGTGCCCGCAAAGTCATCATATCCGCGCCGGCCGGCGATCCGGATATCACTGTTGTCATGGGCGTCAACTCAAATCAGTATGACCCGCGCCGGCACCACATCATTTCAAATGCCTCCTGCACCACAAACTGTCTGGCACCGGTGGCTAAAGTGATTCTGGAAAATTTCGGTCTAAAGAGCGGGTTGATGACCACCATTCATGCTTACACCGGTGATCAGCGCCTGCTGGATTTTCCGCATAAGGATTTGCGCCGCGCGCGCGCAGCAGGGCTTTCGATGGTGCCCACCACCACCGGCGCTGCCAAAGCGGTATCGCTGGTGCTGCCGGAATTAGACGGTAAGCTCAATGGTTTGGCCATTCGCGTTCCAACACCCAATGTGTCTCTGGTGGACTTTGTGGCAGTCGTTGAAAAACCCGACATAACCATGTCTGAAGTAAATTCGGCCTTTAAGACTGCTTCGCAAGAGTCTTTGGCCGGTATTCTGGGATACAGCGAAGAGCCTCTGGTTTCAGTTGATTACAACGGATCTTCATTTTCGTCAGTCGTCGATGCCCCCACAACTTTGGTTGTCGGTAATATGGTAAAGGTGCTTTCCTGGTACGATAATGAATCGGGTTATTCCCATCGGATGGTCGATTTAGCTGTCATGGTAGGCGCCGATTTGTAAAGTCACAAAACCTGACACAGAATTCACATAACAGGTTTAACTTTTAGTAAAGGTTTCAGGTGTCAGTAATTGGCCCGAAGGGCCTAAGGTTGTCCATGAGCCCTGTGGGTTTAGATTAGTTCCAGAGAAATAACAGGCCTCGATGTGACAGGCAGAGCCCTGACACCTGAACACTATTTTAGGCCCGACACCTGACACCTTAACTTGGGCACCTGAAAATTTGAATCAAGAAAGGTAATTAGAGATGGAGAAGCGCCGTCCCCTGATTGCGGGAAACTGGAAAATGTATAAAACACCGAAAGAAGCCGCTGAAACAGCGCGGGAACTGGACCTGCGCGTGGGCTCAGTCGCAGATGTCGATATCATGATCGCCCCAACCTACACCGCCCTTGCCGCGGTCAGTGCTGTCATTTACCAGGGGCCGGTGGCTTTGGGCGCACAAAATTTGTTCTGGGAACCCGAAGGTGCTTATACCGGTGAAATATCAGCATCCATGCTAAAAGCCGTGGGCTGCACCTATTGTATCATTGGCCATTCCGAGCGCAGACAGTATTTCGCTGAGACCGATCAAACCGTAAATAAAAAAATGCGGGCGGCTATTGAGGCGGGGCTGATTCCGGTCTTTTGCGTGGGAGAAACCGAAAAAGAGCGTGAGGCGAAACAAACCTTTTCCATACTTGACAAACAGGTTCAAAAAGGGTTAGAAGGTTTGGTTTCAGAAGACCTGGATACGCTGATTATTGCCTATGAGCCGGTGTGGGCCATCGGAACTGGTAAAACCGCCACCGATGACCAGGCCCAGGAAGTTCATCAGTTTATTCGCTCTTTAATAGAGAAAAATTTCGGTAATGCGCTCTCGGCGTCTATCCGAATTTTATATGGCGGCAGTGTCAAACCGGGCAACATTGCAGATCTGATGGATATGCCGGACATTGACGGCGCCCTGGTGGGCGGCGCCAGCCTGGACTCCGAATCATTCAGTCAGATTGTCAAATTTAAATAAAATTGGTAAGCTATTTAAAAAAGAGTTAAGCTATCTTAAAAATAGCAGATCACGTCCAAGGGCAAGGCGAAAAACAATTCAAAA
>CAZJHF010000099.1:0-11251 GCA_964545505.1 uncultured Desulfobacterales bacterium
ATTTAGAAGGTTACCGGGAATACATGCAAAATATAAAATATCGTTTAATCCCCGGCGTTTGGTAATTTTTCTTCAGCCAATCCCTTGATCGCTTCAAAAACTTGAACAACCGTTTTGGCCATCAATTCGTAATTCAGCCTGTCGGCCGTATCATTGGGCGTATGATATTCCAAGTTCCGATAAAAAGCTGTATCGGTTATCATCACCGCATCATAGCCATAGTTCCAATAACTTCGGTGATCGGAGTAGTCGATACCAGTCACCATTAATGGCGCATTCACGGAATAGACTGGCAGGTCAGTGACGCCTTTCATCAGTCGCTTTATTTTTCTGACTATTTTTCTTTGATCCAGGCGTCCCACAATCGCGATGGAATTTCCAGTGCTCGGATAGAATATCTTGAGTGCTGGGATGGGATATAACTGACTGCCGGGCTCGCTGCTAAAATACCCGATCATCTCCAGCGCAATCACACACTTTACCCTGACCTTTTGATCATGCAACAATCTGGCGTGATGGGCGCTGCCCATGTCTTCGGTGGCAAAAAACGGGGGCTCTTCCAGCGAATAGGCCACCAGTTCAATTCCCGCATTCATTTTTTCTTTTCCGATCAAATAGGCCAGCTCAATCAGGCCCGATACGCCGCTGGCGTTATCGTCAGCCCCCGGCGTATTGATGAAGGCATCATAATGCGCTCCAACAACAATGCGCTCACCGGCTTTGTTTCCAAAATAACCAATAACATTATGGTATTTTTTTTTCCGAGCCGTAAATTCCTGTATGGAAACATCAGCGCCGGCCTTTTCGAAATGGGCCCGTATGTATTGGGCACAGCGGTCAAGGTTTTCGGTATTTTTATAACTCCGCGGGAAATAATCACTTGATAGCTTTACAACATGCGCCTTTAGTCTTGCTCTATCCAGCGTCAGCTTGGAAGGGTCGTTTTTAGAAAGGGCGGGTTGGGCAACAAGAATCCAGGTAGCAAAAAGTGGAAGAACCAGTAAAAATAAGATAATGAAAAATATTCTTTTCGCTCTGGGCTTTTTCATATTTCCCCATTTTTTTTAATTTCGTCTCATGCTCTTTTGGAAATATTACGTTTATGATCTCATACCTGCAGCAAGATCGCAAAAAAATATGAGTCAAATTTTCCTTCTTTAATATTTTGCAGGAATTACGACCTGACCCAGACAATCTTTTTCTCTTTCTATAGCTGCTATTAACAAACCGATAACATCCGTAAACAGGGAAAAGCCTTACCTTGGTGTTAATTATCTTTATCTATAGAAATAAACAAACCTATGTTTCTTTATAATCATTTGTTATCATTTATAATTATTTAATTGACATTTATTTGTTTTTCTTTTATTCAATTCCTATACTGTTATTCAATGCAATCATGTAGAGTATTTTCTCGAAGTCTTCGAGGTGAATTTGGAGTACACATTAACCCGTGAAGTTGATGGAGGGAACATGAAAAGCTTCAGATATTACCGCTACGCATCGCCGGCAGAAACTGCCAAAGAAAATCAAAAAAAAGTGCTTGACGTTCTTAAAAAAGTTTGTTTTCTGATCGCTTTTGCTTTTTTGTTAACTGCTGTTTTGTTTTTATTGCGCTGACAAAAGCTTGGCTGGCACCCCAAAGGCGCGGGTGACCTTAAGCGCTTTTAAGTAAAAGTCTAAAATTAAAGACCGCATGTGATTTATTCGCATAGAATGGTCTCGGTAAGCAGAAAATCTTATAAGCCCTTTTAAAAATGCCACCAGTAAAAATGCATAAATGTCCAAGATGTAATTTGCCGCAGGAAGGAATACATCGGTGCCAATATTGTGGTTTCGATATATCAAAATATAAAAAAACGGATACCAAAACCATTCGATACCGGTTGAATGGTATCATTGCTGTGCTTAACAAAGAACGCTTCGTTAAAAGCAATAAAAAAAGCACACTGCAAGATAATGGTGGAACCCGTTCAGGAACGGATCGCCGGGTATATGTATTTATGAAATATTTTCCAGAAAAAAGATCAGGCAGGGACCGCAGAAAAAGAGTTGACCGTAGACGCAAAGCCGCTAAGAAAGAATGGTCAGAACGCAGATTCAGTCTAATTCAAGGAAGTCCAACCCCCCACAGAACCTAGCAGCCTATTCAGCATCCCACTTTTTATTTTATTATAGGGGACGCCCATTAAATTATAAGTTTCTATGATTCTTTTAATTTAAATCCATTATGCTTGGCAATGATCTCACCCCTTTTAACGCTCTGGCTGATTGCCGATTGGGTGATTCCGATTCGCCTGGCAAGCTCAGTGGTGGTCATGCCGAGCTCACTTACCGCCCAGTAACATAACAGGCTGCGCGCTTTTACAGTTTGCGGGTGCTTTCCTTTTTTCCATACGTGTTCCCTTTTGATGTGCAGTATTGAAGCCACCCTTTTGGCTACTTGATTAACAGTGAAGCCTTCAGCTTCCAGCTGGTAGTGGCGTTCACGCTTTTCCGCGGCCTTTTTTAGCACTTCTTCGACAAAGTCACTATCACCCAATATCCGCTCATCACTTTTTTGGTGCCCATCTGTCCGATCTAACGCCTTAAACGCGTGCCACCCGCCAACACTTCGGATCAGACCGCCACCTACCAACTCGGGTCGCCGGCCCTGATGTGCGCCATTTTTTACAAACTTGCGATATCGCTTGCGAGCCTTCGCCACCTTTTTACCAAATAGTTTTAATGTATCACCCACTGCCTGCCAGTCATTTTGATAGCGACCCATTAGCACAGAATGGCCACTGTAAGGGTAAATATCTAATTTTTTTAGAGAAGGTACCTGTTTTGCCCGCAACGGATTTAGATGAATATAGCGCACTAACTCCAGCAAATAACTATCTTCCTGGCACAATATCGACTTATAGCGGTTTTGAAAAAGGTGCCCGGATCGATTGTGGCGGCGGTTAAAATTCACGGCATGGCCGGTCAGCAGTCTTCTCATGAGGGTGGCAATCGGGGTGAGACCGGTTTTTAAAAGCAGATGGAAATGATTGGGGATCAGGGCCCAGGCGTAACAGGGGGTTTGGCTTTCGCTTAATATATCACCCAGACGTTTTACAAAGCGTTTCCGATCGGTATTATCTTTAAAAATATTGCGCTTTTCGATTCCGCGAACAATGATATGATGCAAAGCACCAGGCGCATCTATGCGAGCTTTACGGGGCATACAAATTCATATAGCACAAACTTTCGCGCAAAGAAACTTATAATTTAATGGGCGTCCCCCTATTTTTCCAGCTATTGAAACATATTCTTGCCCCAAAGTTGGATATTTATTTGTGATGTGATTTACGGTATCACCTACTTCAATCTGCGCAAGAGGTCTGAGCTTTTCTATTTCTGGACGATGCCGACGAATAACCTCCTCTTTTGTTTCTTGAATTTGATCAGATGCTATTTCTCTAATCTTATTTTCGACATAATCAGCTACCTTGGAGAACAGTTTCTCAGTTTTAGGCAGCAGTTTAAAAGCGCTCCAATCTTGAAGAACCAAATCAAAAAGATCCTCTCCCCGAACAACAATTGTATGGCGTTTAGCTAATCTGGTCCGGCCATCAAGAATAATACGATCTGCTAACGTCCATGTCGGCTCACCAACCAAACGACCACCAACCCAAAATGCAATACCATGGTGCAATACTCGCTTGCTCGTATCATCGAGTTTGAAAAACAAGACTTCGACTTTAAGTTCATTATCAATTTGAATTTCAGATTGGTCGATTAACCCTTCATGTTTTGTTAGTGCAACTGTTTGTTTATTAACATAGATTTTAAATTGAGGGTCTGAGAGAAATCTGCCGGATAATACCGTTCTGATTCGTTCGGGATCTGGCAGGTTACATTTGACAGCAACTGTCAATTTTGTCCCATGTCCTTCACCCTCTTCAATTTTTTCATCCATTAATACGAATGGTTCTTGTCCACTTGTTTCCGAAACAATAAAAAGCGAGATCCTTCCATCTCGTTTAGTTCGAACTTTATAGATATTATCAAAGCAAAGTAGGGCGTGTCGTCCAACGCCGTTCCGTCCATATGCCCTTCTACGCCATTCTTTTCGATTCACTGGAAATTCGGCAGATTTGCCCTGATGTTTTGATCGGTTATAACCTAATGTCATCCAACGTTTCCGAAACTGATTTGGCGTCATTCCACAGCCATCGTCTTCAACTATTAACTTTTCTCCAAGGTCAGAAGGAATTTTGATTTTTACAAATGAAGCTCCTGCATCCCATGCATTTGCAACAAGCTCTGTTAATGCCAAATCAGGATTAACTGCTAAAGAGCCCAGTGTGCGTGTCAAATAATTTTCCTCAAACAGTGAACCCTGAATAGGCTTATCAGGTGACTTCTGCATAGATCCTCCTTAGTTAAAGAGATCTGCAACGCTGTTTTTTATTGTTTCACGATACCATAAAACCCATTTCTCGAAGCCCTGAGAAATGGGTTTTCAAATATTCATCATAAAACACCCTTTTTTATGGGATTGATAACAACTCCTCTCCTTCTGATATGATCATCCAATTTTACTAAAATTGTCAATAACAATAAAGCACAAATGACTTCTAATATGGAAAACTAAACATTTTTAACTACATTTGAAAGTTGGAGATCAAATAACGATAAATTTGATCTTTTATGACAATCATGACTACAATTATACGTACAAAAAAATGAATACAAACTGGCAAACGCGCACATCGAAATATAATTGAGATTGTCTAAACCCATATGAAAAGACACATCAAATGGCTGATAGCTGAAATCGATGGGTGGGTAAACGCCGACATCATCGAGCCGGAGCAGGGCCAGGCCATCAAGAAGCGTTATCCCACACCGGAGGAGGGGCCGGCCTGGGGCCGCATCATCTTTTTTAGCATCGGCGCTATTTTATTCGGGCTGGGCGTTATTCTGTTATTTGCCTACAACTGGCAGCAAATGCCCAAGCTTGCGAAGCTGGCGGTTATTTTTGTGGCCCTGATTGGCGCGCACGGCGCCGGCTTCTGGCTCAGGAGGCCGCATAGCCCGCACCAGACCGCCGGCGAGGGGCTGCACCTGCTGGGCACCATGATCTTTGGTGCCGGCATCTGGTTGATCGCCCAAATTTACCATATTGAAGAGCACTACCCCACCGCATTTTTAATCTGGGGCTTGGGCACTCTGGCCATGGCCTGGGGATTGCCGTCGATTGCCCACGGCACCGGGGCAGTCCTGCTGTTTGTGCTCTGGAACTGCTTTGAAGCCTTTGATTTCAAGGATCCCCACCTGATCTCGCCGTTTCTGATTTTAGTCAGCATCATGCCGCTGGCCTGGCTCAGGCACTCCCGGGTACTGGTCACCGTTGGAGTCATCGGTTTTCTGGTGACGCTTTTCCCGTCGGTTTCATTACTTGAAGGCGATCTGGCGGCGCTGGTTTTTTTCTTTTGCAGCTGCATATTGATTGCGGCCGGCAATGTAGTCCGCAAGCGCAATCTTTTTCCGGAAATGGGCCCGGTGTTTACTTTTATTGGATTTTTTATCTATTTCGGAATCCTGTTGATCTTAAGCTTTTATCATCGGGGCAAAGGTACCTGGTCGGTTGAGTTCGATCAGTTTATGCACAGTCTGTTTTTCTTCTCTTTTGCACTGGCAGCTATCGGCGCCTGGGCCTGGGCCATCTGGCCGACAGCCCGGAAAAAAGGTCAGCCCAACAGCGCGCTGAGCGCCGAATATTATGGTGTATTGGCCACCCTGGGCCTGATGATTCTCAATACCCTGGGGTTGATCCCATTGAAAGGGTGGCTGGGCATGGCGGTTTTCAATATCTTATTTTTATATCAATGCATTCTGATGATCATGACCGGCTGTAAAACCCTCAACCTGAAAATCACGGTGACCGGATGTGTCCTGTTTGCAGTCATTGCGATGGCCCGCTATACCGATCTGTTCCGCAGTCTGGTGATGCGATCGCTGGTTTTTTTCATTGCCGGCGCGGTGCTGTTTTCAGTGGGCCTGTATTATTCCAGAACCAGGAAGCAAATTGAGCAAAAATCCGTATGAATAAATCCATTGTCATAGGAGCGGTCATTCTGCAGCTCTTCGTGCTGACCTACATGGCCGCTGAGCGCGAATATATTCTGCGCCGCGGAAACATCATCCACCTGCGAACCGCGCCCATCGATCCGCGTGATTTGTTCAGAGGCGATTACGTACGCCTAAATTACGAGATATCGCGGATGCCGCCAGCGGTCATTAAAGATACCGAGGGTCTTAAAGAATTGAAAAAGGGGCAAAAGATATATGTTTCTTTGACGGAAGGGCCCAACGGTCTGTACGAGCTGACAGAAGCCGATCTTCACAAACCCAAACAGGGCCTGTATCTTACCGGCCGCAGCGTATATCCGCACCGGCTGGCGTCAGTCACCGGCCCCTTATGGATCAATTACGGCATCGAAGCCTATTTTGTCGAGCAGGGCAAGGGCCGCGAGATTGAAAAGCAGCGCGGCAATCGAACCGGCATCCAAATTCCGATGGAAATGGAAATTGCAGTGAGCCGCGGCGGCAAAGCGGTCATCAGAGGGTTTCGCTGGAGCCCGCTGGGACTCGGTTTGCAGGTTTTGCGCAATCCGCAAAGGAACCGGAAGAACCAGGAAGCGCCGCGCAGCGCCACTGTAGAGCTGACGCTGGCCAACGCCACCGATGAACCCCTGGCGATCGTCAATCTGCCCGACTATTGCTCTTTTTCTCTCGAGCCGGTGGCGTGGGCAAAACAGCGCTGGGCGCTGGCACATGATCTGTGTGCCGAAATTGTTCCTTCTGATTTTGATGTGTTGACCCTGGCACCCGGCCAGCAAAGAGGTTTTGTTATCGATTTTTCCACCGACCGCTGGCTGGTCAAAGCTGAGGACAAAATCCAGCAGATCGGCAGCCTGGAATTCACCGAGCAGTTCCGCCTGGTCTACCGCCCGCCGGATAAAGCGGCGTCCGCACACCTGAGCCAGCGCGACATCATCTGGCATGGTTATCTACCCACTAGAGTTTTTCATGGCAGGGGTCAAATCGACTAAAAATAGGTTTTAGATATTGATTTTCTGGGGCAAATACTTAAAATTTTGATAGACCTGAACAATCAAAAACAGGGTGTTATCTGAAGATCATAAAGGTGTTTGCGGCCGTAGTACCGATTGCCATCATGTTCCTTTCATGTGCCGCTGAATCGGAAAAGCTAAAAAAGGAATCTAATGAGGCTTAGCTCCATCAGGAATGGCGGCGCCCACCGGCCCATTGGTCTCCACCCTGACAAAGATGCTATTTTCTGGTGCATTTTAAACGATCAGATACCCCCCCCTGTAAACATTGTTGACAGTTTCAAAAGCCAGATAATGACGTCTGGATGGCAGCATTTTTTATTAAATAAAAAAATAGCATAGATATTAACCCCTTACGAGACACATCCTTTCCTGCCTCCATATGAAATACTTTGGCATCCATCTTGCTCACCTATCGGATTAGGGCTTGGCAAACTTCCAATTGAGTCGACCCGATGGTTTTCCGCTGATTTCCTTGTCATTTCTGATTGCGACCTCACCTGTTCTATTTAATTGATTCTGCATTTTCAACCTACAAACATGGAGCCTTTTCGGTTAGCAAATGAAAGGAGAGCAACATGTATGCAAAAGTATTGATCATAGGCCGATTGATTGCCGTTGGTGCTATGATCGGGGTGGTTTCCTCACCCGGAATAGCAGATGAAAAAGAGGATCTGATTAAAGTGTACGAAAGCTGCATTATTAAAAAGATTGAGAAGTGTGAATCACTAGCAGAGTTGTTATATACATCCAGGTCTGTAACACTTCGGAATTATGCGGATGTTCACGACAAGAAAGCAGAATTTTTAAACAGTGAGAGAGAAATGCTGATTAATGCAATGCTTCACATGCAGCTTGAGCCCAAGCGATACAAAATAGACCATTTTCTGGATCAACAGTTCTACAGATATCTGGCGAAATAGCAAACCGCACCCCGGGCGAAAAACTGCGATCGACATCACCCCATCGCTCCTATCAACTGATGTTGTTGACTTCATTCTATATCTTGTTATTTTGTCCTGAAAGGTGATTGTTTGATGTTCAGAATTATTTGTTTTTGCTTTCAGCTTAGAGCTCCGAGCTAACTTTTTATGATCGTATCTTTTCATCCGTTATTTGAAGCCGACCAGAATATCATCTGCGCCGGGCGCGACCCCGGTGCAGACGATCTGGCCGCCATAAAAGCAGCCAAAGCGGTGGTACTGCCCCAGGGGTGCCGCCAATCGCTGTACGAAATGGCCACCCATAACTGCCGGCATGTTTTCCCGAATTATAGTACTCGCTTTAATTATTCGGGTAAAATCGGTCAGATACAGCTGTTTCAAAAAAACGGCACCGCACATCCGCATGCCGAATCATATGCAGCGCTGCAGGATTTCTGGCAGCAATACGGTGACGACCCAAAAGATATTGCTTTTGAACTACCGTGTGTATTTAAATTTGACTGGGGCGGTGAAGGTGAAACCGTTTTTCTTATAAATTCCCAAGACGATCTTAAAAAAATATTACAAAAAGCAGCTGAATTTGAACGTTCGGGTCAAAAGGGCTTTTTATTGCAGGAATATGTGCCCACGCAGGGCAGAAGCCTGCGGGTGGTCATCATCGGACAGACCTTGATTTCATACTGGCGGATTCAGGAAAATGCGGACGCTTTTAAGTCTAATGTATCGCGGGGGGCCAGAATCGATGCGGCATTAGCACCCGTGAGACAAAATGTCGCAAAGGTATTCGTAAAAAATCTGTGCAACAAAACCGGCATCAATCTGGCCGGCTTCGATGTCATCTTTGCTCCGATTGAGGAACATATCAAACCCCTGATGCTTGAAATAAACTATTTTTTCGGCCGCCGGGGCCTCGGCGGCTCCGATGCCTATTATGAAATTTTAAAAACAGAGATTGATAACTGGCTGGCTCATACGCTGAATAAACAGGATCAATCAAATTCTCGCTAATCCGGGCGGGGATAAACCCCGCCCCTAGGTTTCTTTTATCTGTTCAGGCAAATGTAGGGGCAAAGTTTACCTCCGCCCATCTTCAGTATGAGTTTAAAATTTGTTGATCAGATTTAAGGTGCTTTTTTCAGTAATATAGGTAATTAAAGAACAATGAAAAAAAGAAAATCTGTCAAACCCTTTGCCTATGATCTGGAAGCATCGGATCTGAAACACGAGCGCCGCAAAGCCCGGGATCTGAGGGAGTCCCAGTGGTGGAAGCGCCGGGTGGCCAAAGGTGAATGCCATTACTGCGGAAGCCCGACACCCGCCGGAGAGCTGACCATGGATCACGTCGTTCCGATTGCGCGCGGCGGCAAAAGCACCCGCGGCAATGTGGTCCCCTGCTGCAAAAGCTGCAACAACGCCAAAAAACAACTCCTGCCCATGGAGTGGGACGCGTACCTCCAAAAACTCACCTCAAGATCATCTTAAATTCGATTCATCATTATTGGGTTTTTAGGGTATCGAAAAATTTGCGAAGATTCCATTTATATGAGATAATTATATCAGTTGCCTTTTAAATGTTTCTATTGCCCGTTGGCCCGTTAGCCGGTTAACCGCTAACCCTAACTGACAAAAACCTTCTTCCCAACCAGCGGGCAATCGGATCTACCGGCTAACGGGTTATCTTTACGCCCTGCTAAATTCAGCAACACAAATTTTCTGAATACCCGAAGCATCCAAGCCCATAAATCGGGAACTTAATCATGCAAATCAGCTGTTCGAATTGCAAAAAAGTCTATTCTGTTAATTCAAGCAAGATACCTCCTAATGTCAACGCCACCCGTTGTAAAGTCTGCGGGGGTTCGGTTCCACTTCGCCCGCAAAAACCGCTGGCAGTGCCGGCTGCGGCATCAGAGGTTGTGCACATCAACTGTCAATATTGCAACAAGCAGTTTAAGATCAAATCCAGTGCCATCCCCCAGGGTGTCACCAGCACGCGTTGTAAATCCTGCGGTCACAACATTTCTTTAAAACCCGAAGCCACCGTGGCTACGCCGAGTTCACAACCGCAAAACGCCGGAACCTTAACTATTGTCTGCCTGTATTGCGGCAAAAAATACGGCATAAATGCCGCCAAGATTCCACCGGGTGTCAAAACCACCAAATGCAAAGCCTGCGGCCGCCCCATGTCATTACAAGCGACTCGAACAGACATCCCGGCACTTAAAAACGAAATGCCGGTGGCTCAACCGCAGCCAAACAAAAACCCGCAAGTCCCGTTTGACAATGCAGATGCCCCGGTAATTGCCGATGGCGGCCAACGCGTGAATCCCATCTGGCAAAAGCGGAGACCGCTATTAGCGGTGGCCGCCATTCTTCTATTGGTGCTGGGCGGGTATTTTGCGATTACCCAATGGTCCAAGTTGAGTGACGGCGGCATCGGATGGGGCAGCATCTTTGCAAAAAAACCAGCCATTCAAAAACAAGAGCCTGGTTTTGAAACCAACGTTGCGACCGGCAGCTGGGTCGCTGCCGAACCGTTTTTAGCGGCTAAACTCAATGTGCCCTTATTGCTGGCAGCTGTCGATCAAAACACGGCGGCGGACAAAAAAAACATCCGCTACAAAATGACAACCACGCTTATCAAATCGCTTGGCCTGACAGATGTTGAGCTTTATTTCTATGGGCATTCACAACACGCGGTTTTGCCGGTTATTTTTGCCAGGGGAGAAGATGGCAACAATCTTAAAACACTGCTGACATCCCAGATTAATTACGTGCAAGTACTGGAGTCGCACCCGGATGGACTCTATCGCATCAAAAAAGACGCTATTCCGGCTGATATACAAAATAGCTTTCCGGTCGATCTGTACCGGGTTCAGTTTATCGATAATCAGGCAATATTTGCACCCGCAGATTTAATCAAAAGATTTGCCGAGGGGCCGCAAACGCTGCAAAAAGCACAGGTGGCGCAGATGATGGCTGCCATTGCTCAACCCGGGGATCTGGCGACTTTGGCGATTCAAATCCCTGAAAATTTGGATGCGAAATGGCAGAAAAAAATTCAAGGCAACCCTGTGGTGAAACAAAACCCCCAGGCCGCCATGATGATCGCTATGGGAGGCGGCATTGTTAACCAGGTATCCGATTCCCTGAAAGGCGTCGATTCCCTGGCAATCGGGTTTCGCCTGGATGAGACCAACG
>CAZJHF010000100.1:0-11204 GCA_964545505.1 uncultured Desulfobacterales bacterium
CTGAAAATACCATTCTGCATCTTTCCATTTTTAGCGACCTTTCATTGCCTTTTGAACCAGCTTTTCATACTGGTTGCAATATTCCGGCTTCTCCGCTTGAACAAAAATCCCGCGCTCGATCAGATCCGGGTTTTCCTTTTTGGCCTTTGAGCCAATCGGAGTTGTCTGTTTTTTATAGTGCGCGATCATATCTACCGCATCACCGGCTTTGTTTTTGCGCCCGAAATACGTCGGGCACTGGGAGAATATTTCGACGACTGAGAAACCCTCGTGCAAAATGGCCTGTTGGATAATGTCCGTCATTTGTTGAATATGATAGGTGGTTGTCCGGGCCACAAAGGTGGCTCCAGCGGCTTTGGACAGTTCGACAACATCAAAGCCGGGGTCGATGGTTAAATATGGCGCCGTCGTCGCATTTACATCTTCACCTGATAGCGGCGAAAACTGCCCGCCCGTCATACCGTAGATGCGGTTGTTCATGACAATGGCGGTGATGTCGATATTGCGGCGCGCCGCATGGATAAAATGGTTGCCGCCGATGGCCAATGCATCACCGTCCCCCATAGGAACAATCAGGTTCAGCTCCGGGCGGGCCATTTTGACACCTGTTGCAAAAGCCAGCGCCCGGCCATGAATCGTATGCAGGGTATGAAAATCCACATAGCCGGTAATACGGGAAGAACAGCCGATACCCGAAACCATAACAATTTCGTTTCGGCTGAGCCCCATTTTCTCGATTGCCTGCAACAATCCGTTTAAAACCATGCCATGACCGCATCCCGGACACCAGAGATGCGGAAAAAATCGTTCTCGCAAATATGCCTTTATCGCCATCGCTTTAAACCCCCTTGCCTTGGATCAATCGCAGAATATTTAAAATATCAGATGGCATAATGAAGACGCCGTCAATGCGATTGGCCAGAAAAACTTTATCCGGTTGATCTACTGCAAGCTTCACGGCCTGAAGAATCTGTCCCATATTCTGTTCAACCACGATTACCGATTGGGCCGCGGCACATTTTTCGCGCATCAACTCATAGGGAAACGGCCAGAGTGTCTGCAATTCCAGCAGGCCCAATCGTTCACCGCGCGATCTTCTTTTTTCTACGATATGGCGGGCCGAGCGGGCCGAAGAGCCGTAAGATACCAGCAGGTGTTTAGCATCCTCGATATAATATTCTTTGAAGCGAGCGAGTTGATTGACGCGGTTTTCGATTTTATCGACCAGATGACGCAGCAAACCATGCACAGCTCTGGGCTCGCTGGACGGAAACCCCCACATGTCATGGAAAAGTCCGGTCACATTGAAGCGATGAACGCCGCCGAAATCGGACATCGGCAAGCGGCCATCTTCGCGCGGCAGATAGGGATGAAAATCAACGCCTTCTTTGACGGTCGTTTTTAATCTTTCGACCAAAGGCAATTCACCGGTTTTAGGAATCACAAGGCGTTCCCGCATATGGGCAACAACTTCATCCAGCAGCAGAATAACCGGTGTCCGATAGATTTCAGCTAAATTGAACGCTTCGACCGTCAGTGCAAATATATCCTGGTGATTGGAAGCCGTAAGCGCGATGATGGCATGGTCGCCGTGAGTCCCCCAGCGCGCTTGATTGACATCGCCCTGACTGCCGTGGGTTGGCAGCCCGGTGGATGGCCCACCACGTTGCACGTTGACGATCACGCACGGAATTTCAGCCATGGTGGCATAACCCAAGCTTTCCTGCATCAGAGAAAAACCCGGCCCGCTGGTGGCTGTCATCACTTTACAACCGGTCAGTGAAGCACCGATAATGGCACACAGTGACGAAATTTCATCTTCCATCTGCATAAATTTTCCGCCGATCTGAGGGAGCCGAAAGGCTAAAAATTCAGTAATTTCCGAAGATGGCGTAATCGGATAACCGGCATAAAAATCAAGCCCGGCATACAAGGCTGCCTCTGCGCAGGCCTCGTTGCCTTGGACAAATTTTATGTTTTCGCTCATATCATTCGCCTATTCTTTAGTTTCGATCTCGATGGCAAGGTCCGGGCAGCGAAACTCACAAAGTTGACAGCAGATACAGTCCTGCGGTCGCAGCGCCGAAACCTTTTCTTGATCGTCTAATTCCAGTACACTTTTCGGGCAAAGCGCAACACATATGCCACATCCCTTGCACCAATCCTGGTTGATATGATGTTTTTTTAATTTTGGCTTGGCCATTAAAATAACTCTCTGTGCGTTAAATGCGTTTTAAGAAATATGTAAAGTGGCTCCATATTGATTTTAGCAGTGATTGTCAAGGAAAACACAAATGGCTCTGTGTTCATTGGATGCTGAAAAAACCCTAAGAACAATTTTTCCGCAACCAGTGAACGCTGTTCGATCGACAATTTGGACAGATACGCTCCGACTCCACGTTGAATGGACCGTCCCATCTATGATCGCAGCGCAGACAATGAAATTGAGCTGCACTGTTTTCGTCAGCTGGTTTGGGATTTCGGGGTCGCGGTACCCGAACCTTTGACAAGTTGGTGCGGGTCATCTCAATTTCTGCGGATGTCACCGCTTGGCGCTTCTTCTCAGCTTCCTGCATAATCGTCTGCCAGCGGGCCCCCTCAGCGGCCGAACACCATTCCAGCATCAGACGTTCAGGTCGGATGTCCTTTTTTATCATTTTATCCCACAAGCCGTCGATCCGACGAACCGTGCTTCGATTGGCATCCATATAGTGACAGTCAACGTAGTGACAGCCGGAGACCAGTACAACGGGTGCCCCCTTCTGAAATGCATACCACACGAATTCCGGATTTACACGCCCCGAGCACATCGTACGGATGATAAAGGCATGCGGCGGATAAGCCATTCGACTTAAGCCTGCGGTGTCGGCTCCAGCATAGGAACACCAATTACAGGCAAAAGTTACGATTTTTTTCTGAAAATTTTCTTCCAGAATAGCGTCAATTTGGGCATAAATCGCCTGGTCTGAAAAATGCCGCATTTCAATAGCCCCAAATTTGCATTCGGCCGCACAGGTCCCACATCCGGCACAGGCCGCACTGATGATCTGGGGCACCTGTTTCTTTTCCCATGTGATCGCACCAAAAGGGCATACTTTTGCGCATTGCCCGCACTGCGTGCACGGCTCTTCATATACAACCGCTGTGATCGCCTCAACGGCGAAGTGGTCTTTCTGCAACAAAATAGATGCCCGTGAACTGGCGGCGCTGGCCTGGGTGACACTCTCACGCACATCTTTGGGACTTTCAGCCGCACCGGCTATGAAAACGCCCTTGGTGGGTGTATCCACGGGCCGCAGTTTGGCATGGGCTTCTTTTAAGAATCCGCCGGGAGATTTGGAAAGGCTGACCATTTGACGCACAAACTCGGTATCCACAGCCGGCACAGCACCAACCGCCAACACCAGCATATCAAATTCACATTTTTCAAGGCGTTTTTCGGTTGTATTTTCAACGGTCACCCACAAATTTTTGGTGTGCGGGTCTTCCTGGACCTCACCGGGCAAGCCGCGTAAATATCGCACCCCATGACCGCGCGTCCGCATTAAAAGCTCTTCAAACCCTTTGCCGTAGGCACGAATATCCGTATAAAAAATCGTAATGTCTGTATCCGGGTAGTTATCGATCAGGTATTGGGCGCCTTTGATGCTGTTCATACAGCAAATGCTGGAACAATAAGGGTTGCCGCGGGTAGGGTCCTGGGTTCGAGAGCCCACACACTGAACATAACCGATACGCAACGGTCGCTTCCTATCACTGGGGCGTCCTAAATTGCCGCCCAAAGCGCCTCCGGTCGAGATCAGCCTTTCAAATTCAAGACTGGTGACAACATTGACAAAGCGCGTGTATCCGTATTCATCCAGTGCGGTCGGATCGTATACATCCATTCCGGTGGCGACAACGATAGCGCCGATGTCGATATCAACAAGCTCGTCTTCCTGGTCAAAATTAATGCATTTTTTTTCACAGGATTCAATGCACTTGCCACAAGCGATCGGGTTGCGACCCAAACAATCTTCGGCTGAAACCACATAGGCCGAAGGAACCGCTTGTGGAAATGGGATGTAGATCGCTCGGCGACTGCTAAGTCCCATTTGGAATTCATCAGGGACGACCACCGGACAGACCGCCACACAATCACCGCAGGTCGTACATTCGCCCTCATCGACATAACGGGGCTTTTTTCGTATCCGCGCTTTAAAATTACCCACGTATCCATTAACATCTTCTAAAACAGCATTGGTCATTAGCTCAATTCGGGGATGCCGACCGACATCCATCATCTTGGGCCCGAGAATTCAGATGCTGCACTCAATGTCCGGATAAACTTTGTCGAGCTGGGCCATAATACCGCCAATGGACGGCTTTTTTTCAACCAGATAAACCGGATGCCCCGCATCTGCCAAATCCAAGGCGGCCTGCATGCCGGCCACCCCCCCGCCAATCACCAGCGCCGCATCCGTAACCGGAATGTACTCCTCATCTTGAGGGTAAAGCCACTTGGTGCGGGCAACCGCGACCCGGACGATATCCAATGCTTTACGGGTGGCCGCTTGACGATCAGGCGTTACCCAGGAACAGTGCTCGCGAATATTTGCCATCTCCAGCAGATAGGGATTCAGACCGGCTGCTTGAATGCATTGCCGAAAAATGGCTTCATAAGAAGCCGGCGAACAAGACGCAACCACCACGCGGTTGAGTTTGTGTTCGAAAACTGTTTGTTGAATTTCTTGTTGGCCCGGATCGGAACACGTGTATTTGTTCCGGACTGCCACGACCACATCCGGTAACGTCTGGGCGAACCGTTGGACCTCATCGACATCGACCACTCCGGCAATATTGGAGCCGCAATCACATACAAAAACGCCTATACGCAATTTTTCTTTGGTCAAATTTGGCCTCCTTTGGGCAATCAGAACGTTTTTCGTTTTGGATTAAATTCCAGTCTGTTATCATTTTGAACGGATCCGGAAATCCGGCATCACTCCATCCCTGCCAAACGTTCGGCTCATATCTTTTTCCGCTGCCAGGTCTCATATTGCTGCCCGCGCGCATATTCTTTATCTTTCCAGATTTGGCGGTCTCGAGCCGCTTTTTCAATGGCCTCTTGGAACGCTTCTTTAAACTCCTCGGAATCAAACTGGGCTTTACTAAAAAAATCAAAAGCCCGGTACTGTTTGAAAGCTTTGCGTTGCGTTTCCATGGTTCCATAGCCAGTGATCATAATAACGCGGGTAAACGAAAGTCTTTTGCGAATTTCCGCCAGCAGGTGAATGCCGTCCTCATTGCTTTCATCAAGATCAACCAAACGAATATCCAAAACAGCGAGATCCAGATCCTTGTTTTCATCAACATAGGCAAGGGCCTCTTTTTGGGTCGCTACGGCATGAATCAAATGCCCTTCGCGTTCCAACAATCCACTTAACAGCCCTCGCCAATCGGCGTAGTCATCCACGATTAGGACTTTTCCGCGCATTTTTAGCTCCTCCAAAGGTTCAGCGTTCAGCGTTCAGAGGTTCAGGGTTCCATTATTTAGGTTTCAGGTGTCGGGTGTCAGGTGTCAGCGCACTAAATGTCTCAACAAATCTCAAATTTCTCTGAAACTGTATCTGATACCTTGGTTTAAAGGCAGCTGTAAGGCCCTCCAGGCCATCAGACTGACACCTGAAACCAGACACCTGACACCTGTGAACCAAAAAATATCTGACACCCACTTGAACCCGTGACCGTTATTAGACCGCCACTTGCTCACTGGCGATAGAGGCCGGCAACCGGATAATAAACGTTGCTCCATGGTCAGGCTGGCTGTGGCATTCGATGGTTCCGCCCTGGCGTTCGATAAAGGTCCGCATCCACCACAGTCCAAATCCAAGGCCGTCATCGCTGGGTTGAAATAAATTCCATAAATGGTCCAAATGCTGAGATGACATCCCTTTGCCCGTATCACTGATGCTAACCCGGACCCAGGGCAGCCCATTAATCTGTTCCGATCGGCTGCTGACCTCAAGTCGTTTCAGCTTTTGACGCTCCATGGCCTTGCAAGCATTGGTAATGAGTTCAAGGAAAATGTCCAACAGAAGCAAACTGCAATTCACCATGGGCAGCTGTTGATCATAGGTACAAACGATCTCAATATCATCCGGCAAACCGGCAGAATCTAAAGCTTCATTGAGCAAGCGGTTTATGTCAAAACGCGTTGGTGGACCGGATTCCTTAAACGGCCTGAATAATGCTTCGCTGAGCTTAAGAATAAACTGCGCATTCCGATTGATACGTTCCAGATTGGTCTGGGCCCAACGACGGTCTGCATCAGATAGGTCCTCCTTTGCCAGCATTCGCAGTACTTCACTGGCACTAACCGGCACAATCCCTAACAGGTTATTAATGCGATGCGCCAGGGCCGTCGCCGCTTGGCCCATGACTGCCCATTTTTCGGCGGCCACACGCCGTTCTTGCTCCGCCTTGATTTTTTGAAGCTGAGTGGCGTTTTGGATGGCAATGACCGCCTCCTGGGCCAATGCTTCCAGAAGTTCAACATCCTGCTGGTCAAAGGCAGCCGGACGAGAACTCTCTAGTAGCAAAACCCCGATGAACTTTCCTTTCTGGTGTTGTTCATCTGAGCTGTACAGCAAGGGCACCGAGATACTCGAACGCATATCTTCAAAAAGAACGACATTTAAAGGATCCTTACGAACGTCCGGGCTTAGATAGGGCCGTTGCTTTTCGGCCACCCAGCGGGCAATCCCCTGTCCGATACGCGGGGTATACGCCATCTTTTCTCTTGTCCACCCTTTTCCATAGTGAGCCTTGAGGGCAAGGTTGCCGGTCTCTGTTTCCAGGTACCGCAGCGAGCCATGCTCAGCATTGACCAGCTCAGCGGCCTTTTTAAGGATCAGATTCAGGACATGATCCAATTCAAGGCTAGATGTCAGCGCCACATCAATGGTATGCAAGGTGCGGAACTGAGCGGTCATACGTGCCAAGCGTTCATTTTGCTGGGCAACCGAAGCCGTCAGGTCTGCCAAAGATTGGATTAAGGCGAGATCCCGGTCCCTAAAGGTTCGCCCCGGCTTGCTGTCGAAAACAATCAGCAGCCCGCGAACGGCTTCCTGCCAAACCAGCGGCGCCGCCATTAAAACCGATTGATCCGGAAGCGTTTTAATGACAGCTTGATGAGAATCCATCATTTCTTTTAGAAGCACCTCATCCCAAGGTTCTTTGGGCAGGTTCTGGGTGGCCAGCAAGATCCTGTGACCGCTTTCCGGATCGCACAGGTAAAAACCGCTGCCTTCGGCACGGCATTGAAAGGTCGCCTGTCGGACAAGGCTTTGGAGAAGATTCGGATCCAGTATATCCGTTGCGGATATATCCGCTTGCATCATATTTAGGACACTTTTCACTTTAGTTAAAATACGCCCCCCAAGCAGATCTTCTTCAACGATAGCGTTCAAAGATGATCCGCGATTAAAGTCGTCAGATCTTGAATCTTAAGGTTAAGTTTATTCTCCAGCTGTGGATCCTCCTGGGCACAACGAAAATGAATCTGGCATTTAACACAGGCCGTAATCATTCGGCTGACACCGGTGCGCGACGCTTCCTCTAATCGCTCAATTTGAATATTCTTACTGACCTGTCCGCAAGACGTCCACCCGGTGGTGCCGCAGCACAGGCTGGCACTACGGTTCCGCTCCATTTCCCTTAGATCCATTCCTAGAGCCGCCAATAAAGATCGGGGCTCATTGTAGACATCAAGATAGCGCCCCAACCGACAGGGATCCTGGTAGGTAACACGATGTTGATTTTTCGGTGTCAGCATGAGGTGTCCATCAGCAAGGGCCTGGGCCACATATTGGGTCAGATGAAAAACGGCCATGCCATGGTCGGCGACCCGTTTAGGGTATTCCCGGGCAAGCATGAAGGCACACTCCGGACAGGTGGTGATGATGATTTTAGCACCAGTGGCGCTAAGGTGATCAAGGTTGAGTTTGGCCAATGCGTGAAATGTCTCCATTTCACCTTCCCATAACTGATCGTGACCGCAACAGCGCTCATCAGCCATGATCTGGGGCGCGATTCCCATATGGTTCAAAATTTTCACCGCCGCTCTGGCAATGTCGATGCCCTCAATATCCAGATGCTTAAATAAGGCGTCATAGTAGGGCAAACATCCGGTAAAATAAACAATTTCTGAATCATCGGATATCTGAAGTTCAGGTGTTATCCAGTCCAAGCGATTCTGTTCGAGCCCCGGATCGGTCATCATTTTGCCCCAGTTTTGAATAACCGCTCCGTGGGTGCACTCGCCCGCTTTTCCGCACCCCCTGGCCAGGGTTCGCGCCTGCTGTATGAATTCTGAAAAATAGACATCCGATGGACACAGTAAACTGCAACGTTTGCAGGTCAGACAGGACCAAAATAACGGATCTTGCATGATCTCTTCAGGTTCACCAACGCTGGCCTTTTCCACCAGCAGTCGCGGACTGCTATAAGAACGGGTTTCCCAGCGGGTAATGGGACAGACGGCACTGCACTTGCCACAATCCTGGCAATACCAGGCCCGACACTGTTGAATAATGTCTTTCATGCTACCCATGCCGCTGCCCGCCTCCATTCAGGCCATCCATAAAGGTTTGTATTATTGATACCCCGGATTCCGCATCGTCGGCCGCAATTTGATCCATGACAAGGGACTTATTCGAATGTCCTAAAAGTTGCATTAGCCGACGGGTCAATTCAAATGTTTCTTGGGCACGTTGGTTGCCAAATGTATAATAGCATTCATCCGGTGAGCAACCCAGGAGTAAAACGCCATCGGCCCCCAGTTGAAAGGCTTTCAGAATGATCCCCGGACTCAATCGACCCAGACACATCACTTTTAGAGGATAAACCCATGGTACATAGGAGGCATGCTGGCGACCTGCCGCATCCAGGCCCCGGTAGGCAGTCCAATTACACGTAAAAACCACTGCCTTCTGCTTAACATTCGAATCGTCACTTTCCAGAACAGCTGAGAGCATGGCTTCCAGCTGGTCATCCGTCGAATAGCCTGCTGTTATGGCGCCCGAAGGGCATTGGGCGGCACAACTGGCGCAACCCGTACAGATCACCGGATCGATCCAGGAGTGACGCTGTGGGTCTTCGCCAACCAGTTGGGGCGCACCCACGTCACAAATGTCGATACAAGTCTTGCACGCCCGGCAGCGGTGCGGATCGACTGCAGCCGTTATGGGCTTGGATGGTTCAACCAGCTGATGCAACCAACCGTTCACCTTGACGGCAGCTGCTGCTCCGGTCGATTGGCCATCTTGCGGATCACAGAAAAAAACGCCCGGCAACAGCGTTTCAACATCCGGTGGCAGCGGCATGATGCGCTCGAGTTCAGCGGATGTTGCAAAAGCATTGCACAACAAATCCGCCTCGCGCGCGTCCTGCGGTGCCAGAACGACTGCAGTTGCTTGCTGGACAGTCAATGGATTCGAAACCGCATATTGCCCATCGACACGCCTAATCTGATGGGGCAACTGCTCGGCGACGCGGGTGACAATCTGCCGATCATCGAGTAAGTTCTGACACATCCGTGCCGCTGTGCTGTTGCCCACAATCAACACGGACCGTTCAGTGTCCATCGACCGGGTCGGTTGGGGGGTGACCATCTTCAATTTGACCGCAGCAGCCGCAATTAGCCGATTGGCCTTGGCGGTCGCGGCCTCCGGATCGTCGGCATGTACCCAGGCGCAATGCTCGCGGATATTCACAAATTCCCAGATCAGATGGGACAAATTCCCAGCTGACAAGCGATCTGTTGGACTGCATGGACCGTCAGTACCAGCAGCGAACAGCCCCAGGTTATCTTTGCAGCGAACGCGCTGATACGTGCAACTGAAGCAAACCTGGTCCAGTGAACAACAACTGCAGGCAGCCAAAAGCACCCGGTTCAGACCGTGGTCCAGCACCGCATTGTCAATATGTTCAGCCGCTTCCGGTAAGCAGGCCTGGGGAATTACAGCAGCATGGATAACACCGGGTAGACCAGCTGATTGCTGGTGCAACGCATCGGTATCGACGACCCGAGCGATGTGATCGCCACACTGGCAAATAAACACACCCATGCGCGCAGGGCTTTGCAGATGCGCTCCCTGCCGAATGGATGACGCTGTAAAATGCTGCTTGGTGCGTGCGTGGCGCATAGCGTGGGCGGCCGTAACAGAGGCCGCAAATGTCTCTTGGGGTGATACCCGATAAAGGCCGGGTCCTTCTTGCAGATCAAATTGCGCCAATGTTGTCAGACCATCGGCCAGTATAATGGCACCCATATCAAACTCGACAACCTTTTCTCGCTCAGCATGCACAATCGCTCCCGCTTTGCAAGCCTCGACACAGGCCATACATTCACTGCAAGGACCACATGCCAGGCAGCGTTGGGCTTCGGCAATTGCCTGTTTTTCTGAATAGCCCAATTCGACTTCGGCAAAACTGCTTAAACTTTCGGCTCTTGGCAGGACCGGCATGGATAAACGCGGCTTGGGCACTAATTCCGCCTCGGTCATGGGCCGCTCGGAAATTGGTATCTCAACTACTTTCTGTATTTGCGTGTCCAACGAGGGGGCACTTTTTTGATGGGTGTCTTCGATTTCATTTGGCCACTGGTTGATGCGACCCTCTTTTGATTCGGGCTGATTAAGATACCGATCGATGCTTGCAGCAGCCTGTTTGCCGCTGGCAATGGCTTCTATGACTGTTTTGGGTCCGTAGAGCGCATCCCCGCCGGCAAATACCCAGGGTATGCTCGTTTGCAGCGTTTCCGGATCAGCTTGGATTTCTCCCTGGGGTGAAAGCTGTATTTTCTCTGCATCTAAAAAGCGCATTTCACCGCGTTGGCCAATGGCAATCATTACAGCGTCTGCTTCCAGCGTGTTGCGTTCATTTTCATCATACTGGGGATTAAAATTGCACTGATCATCAAACACACAGGTACAGCGTTTGAATTCAATTCCGGTAAATTTGCTGTTTGTGCCCAGGAAACGGTGCGGCCCAAAACAATTGACAATTTCTACGCCGGCTTCAAGGGCCTCTTTAATCTCGAAATCGCGAGCCGGCATTTCTGCTTGGGTTTCAAGACAAACGATGGTAACCGCTTCAGAACCCAGGCGTCTGGCAGTAAGCGCCACATCGATGGCAACATTACCCCCGCCTACAACGATGAG
>CAZJHF010000101.1:0-11184 GCA_964545505.1 uncultured Desulfobacterales bacterium
TCAATCTCTGATAAAAATGAATGAGTATTCATTCATTTTTATGAAAGGACAGTATGGTGAAATCAGCCACAAATCGGGTCGAAAAAAATAATAAATATCATCAGATTCTGGAGGCGGCCATAAAGGTATTTGCCAGACAGGGATTTCATCAGTCAACTGTGGCCCAAATCGCCAAAGAAGCCGGTGTGGCTGACGGCACGATCTATCTGTATTTTAAAAATAAAGACGATATCCTGGTCCAGTTTTTTAACTATAAAACCAAAGAGGTCTTTGGCTCTTTCCGCACAGAAGTAGACCGGGCGGATACCTGTCCGAATAAACTGCGTTATCTCGTCCGCAGGCATTTGGAAGAATTTCAGCTCAACCGGGAAATGGCGATTGTCTATCAGGTTGAAACCCATCAGAACAGCCGCCTGGCTGAAGCGCAAATCAGAGAAATGTCCCAGATGTATCGGGATCTCATCTCTGAGATCATCGAACAGGGGCAACAGGAAGGATCAATTCGCAAAGACCTTTACGTCGGCTTGGTCAAACGCTTTATCATCGGTGCAGTGGATGAAGTCATTAATACCTGGCTGCACGCTGAAGAAGACTATGATCTGGTCTCAATGGCTGATCCGCTGGTCGAACTGTTTATAAAAGGAATCGAACAAAGGGATAAAACCATTGATTAGATAGCATCGGATCACATCGTACGCCGATGAAGAAAACGTAAACAAGGAGATAAATAATGGCACAAACCATAGCAGATCGTCGCGATATTGATTTTGTTCTGCATGAACAGCTCCAGGTGGAAACCTTGAGCGAGCATGAACAATATGCGGAATTTAATAAAAAAACCATTGATTTGGTCATATCTGAAGCCCGTAATCTGGCGATCAAGGAACTTTTGCCGATCCAGACCGAAGGTGACCGTGAAGGCGCTCGCTTTGACAATGGTCGTGTGACCGTCCCGGAGTCTTTTCATAAGGCCTGGGAGCTCTTTAAAGAGGGTGAATGGGTTGCGCTTTCCGATGACCCCGAATGGGGCGGGCAGGGCATGCCGGCAACGCTGTCTCTGGCTGCCAATGACCTTTTTATCGGCGCCAATTTTGCTTTTATGATGTATCCCGGTCTAACCCACGGGGCCGGCCGGCTGGTTCAGACATTTGGTACGGCCAAACAAAAAAAGCGCTACTTAAAGAAGATGTTTACCGGAGAATGGACCGGCACGATGCTGTTGACCGAACCTGAAGCCGGTTCCGACGTGGGCGCTCTGGCCACCACCGCGGTCAAAAATGACGATGGCACCTATTCGATTACGGGCAACAAAATCTTTATATCCTCTGGCGAACACGATATGGCGGAAAACATCATTCACCCGGTGCTGGCCCGTATTGAAGGGGCGCCGGAAGGCACCAGGGGAATTTCCTTGTTTCTGGTCCCCAAGATCCGGGTCAATGACGACGGCAGCCTGGGTGAGCCAAACGATGTGATCTGTACCGGCATCGAGGAAAAATTGGGCATTCACGGCAATTCGACCGCTTCGCTGTCCCTGGGCAGCAAAGGCAATTGTCGGGGCACGCTGCTGGGTGAGGAAAATAAAGGCATGCGGGCCATGTTTCAGATGATGAACGAGGCCCGGCTACTGGTCGGGCTCCAGGGCCTGGCCTGTGCCAGTTCGGCCTATATGTATGCCGTCAATTATGCCCGCGAACGGGTGCAGGGTCGGCATCTTCTTAAAGCCCAGGAAGACGATGCCCCCTCGGTGCCCATCATCGAGCATCCGGATATCCGGCGCATGCTCATGACCATGAAAACCTATGTCGAAGGCATGCGCAGCCTGCTGTATTATATTGGAAATTGCGAGGACAAATCCCGTCTGAGCACCAAAGAGGCGGATAAGGCCAGATACCAGGGCTTGATCGATCTGCTGATTCCCATCGCCAAAGGATATGTTACCGACAAGGCTTTCGAGGTATGCAGTCTAGGGGTTCAAGTTTACGGGGGCTATGGTTACATCAAAGAATATCCCATGGAGCAGCTGTTACGTGACTGCCGGATTACGCAGATCTACGAAGGCACCAATGGCATACAGTCCATGGACCTGCTGGCCCGCAAGCTGGGCCTGAATGAGGGTAAGCCGGTTATGGATCTACTGGGCGAAATCCAGCAGACGCTGGCTGCTGCCAAAGCCATTTCAAGGCTGGAAGGTACTGCCGCAAAAGTTGAGGCTGCCGTTAACAAGCTGGGGGAAGTGATGTTACACATCGGCCAGGCGGCAATGTCAATGGATACCCGTATGAGTGCTTTTGCCCACGCGTATTCTTTTATGGAGGTATGCGGTGATGTGGTTTTTGCCTGGCTGCTGTTATGGCGGGCCACCCTGGGCGCGCAACAACTGGAAAACGGCGCCCGTAAAAAAGATGTTGCCTTTTACGAAGGCCAGATCAAAAGTGCCGAATTTTTCGTGCATTCCATTTTGCCGGTCAGCACCGGGAAAATGAATGTGATCCTTGCAGCCGACACGGCCGCTATAGATATCTCCGAGGATGCTTTTGGGGGCAAATAATTATAAAAGGTGTCAGGTGTCAGTGTTCAGGTGTCAGTCTTTGGCCCAAAGGGCCTGAATACATCATTGAATCCCAGCTGCTGGGAAAAATACTTGAGTAACACGAATTCCACCCGGTAGCGTAACGGCCTGACACCTGACACCCGAAACCTGAAACCTAATTCGGGCTATTGCCCGAAACTGAAATTTTTGATATGCATGCTCTTCTGGTTTAAATGCTGTCAAGCACACCTGTTGTGTATAAGCCTCTAAGATTGCTTAAGTTACTACCTGAATCTTGCATGAAAAAGAATGAGAAGGATTAATATTATAAAATAACAATAGGTTGTAACAATTTAAGCAGTGAAGCTGTATACCAAATCGGTAAAAAGGTTTATTGTCAATTTAATCTCATTCTTTTTCACCCTGAAGACAACGCGGCGAGCCGGAGGCTTTCATCTGCTGCTTTATTAAGGGCGAAGCATAGTTCACTATAGCTTAGCCCTTAAATGCCTTGCATATAAAAGCCTCCGACTCGTGCAAAATTCAGGTACTAAAAAGGGGAAAACCGAAATAATGGAATCCGCATTGATTTCGCCGGCTGCTGCAACCGTGGCCGGTATCCCAACGATAATTTTTTCGATCCTCATACCGCTTGCCGGGATTGCCATATTTGCTTATATTATGTTTCGGCGGGTCCAGCCGCTGGTCAAAGCAGCGCCGGATGAGCGCTTTTGCTGCATCGGGCAGCGGATCGGCCTGACGCTTAAAATCTGGCTGGCCCAGTGGCGCCAGCCCCGCTATTTGCTGGCCGGAATCATCCATATTTTTATTTTTGCCGGCTTTATTATTTTAGGCGCCCGTTCCACCCAGCTGGTTATACTGGGTTTTTCAGAAAATTATGTTTTGCCCGGATTCAGCGGGATTTTCGGCCAGGTTTACAATGTTTTAAAAGATTATGCCGCCACCTGGATCTTGATCGCCTGCGCAGTTGCTGCCGTGCGCAGGGGCATTTTTAAGCCCGCACGCTATGCGGTACCGCCGCGATATGGAAAAGATCATAGCGCTGAGGCCATTTTTGTCCTGGGTTTGATTTCAACCCTGATAATTACCGAAAGCTTATTTGAAGCCAGCCTGGTGGCCGCTGAGACCCAGAAGGGCCTGCATGCCGCATTTCCGGCACCGCTGAGCCTGGCCTGGTTTTTCAGCCATATGCTCAGCAGCTCTTCTCAAACGGCACTGCAAAATACGCATCTGATCAGCTATTTTATTCATGATCTGACCTTTTTCTTTTTCCTGTGTTTTTTGCCCATGGGCAAGCATTTCCACGTGATCACCTCTATTTTCAATGTGTTTTTCATGCGAGTCGAAAAGGGCAATGTCAAGCCGGTGCGCTACGGGATCTCCGATGAGCAGCTGGATGATCTGGATTCGTTTGGCGTCAAGGTCTTTGAGGATTTTACCTGGAAGCACATGCTTGATTTTTATTCCTGCGCCGATTGCGGCCGCTGCTCCGATCGCTGCCCGGCCAACGCCGTCGGTCGCCCGCTCTCGCCGCGTTTCATTTCCATTAAAGGACGCGATTATGCTTTTCAGCATTATCCGCTGACCGGGGGCAACGGCGCAGAGGCCAAGCCATTGATCGGTGATATTTATGATGAGGATGAAATCTGGTCATGCACCACCTGCGGGGCCTGCGAACAGGAATGCCCCCTGGGGATCGAATATATCGATAAAATGGTGGATTTACGCCGCGGCATGGTCGATGACGGTCTGGTGCCCCAATCCCTGCAAAAGCCGCTGGGCTCACTTGAAAAACGCGGCAATCCCTGGGGAAAGATGGAAAGAAAGCGCGCCGACTGGACCAAGGCGCTTGCTGAAGGAAAAGATGTCAAAATTCTTGAGAAGGGGGCTGCGGCCGACACCCTTTACTTTGTGGACAGCATTTCCTCATTTGACGACCGCATGCAGGAAATCGCGCGCTGCACCGCGCAAATTCTAGACGCGGCTGAAATTGATTTCGGCATTCTCGGCAAAGCCGAAAAAGATAGCGGGCATGAAGCCAGGCGTTTCGGTGAAGAAATGCTGTATCAGGACCTACGGGATCAAAATACCGAGGCTATCCTGAATTCGGGTGTGGAACACATTGTAACCGCTGATCCGCATGCCTTCAATGCCCTGAAAAAAGACTATGCCGAGCTGCCGCCGGTGGAACATATCAGCCAGACGATTGTGCGTCAGGTTCAATCCGGTAAAATTCAGCTCAAAGCGGCTGAGGATCCCGCTAAAATTTATGTGTATCACGATGCCTGCTATCTGGGCCGGCACAACAGTGTCTATGATGACCCGCGCCAGGCCATCGATTCGATTCCGGGGATCAAGCGGGTTGAAATGACCGGCAACTGCCGGGACCGGTCTTTTTGCTGCGGCGGTGGCGGACTGATGCTTTTTTACGAGCCCGAGGAAGAACAGCGCATGGGTGTACTGCGGGTGGAAATGGCCCAAAAATCAGGCGCTAATGTGATTGTGACCGCCTGTCCGTTTTGCCTGGTGAATATAGAAGACGCCATCAAAGTCAGCGGCCTGGAAGGGCAGATGGAAGCGCTGGATCTGACTGAGCTCATCGCCCAGCATCTGATTACCCATAATGATTAATTAATAACCCATAACGAACAAGCAAATCCGGAGGAATAGTATGGAAATTTTGGTTTGTGTCAAAAGGGTTCCGGACACTGCGGAAAATGAAATCGAAGTCAACCGGGACGGATCGGACATCGAGCGCGATGACCTGGTCTATTCGGTCAACGAGTGGGACAATTATGCAGTCGAAGAAGCCATCCAAATCGTTGATAAAGTTGGCGGTGCTGTGACTGTGGTTTCCCTGGGGGACGAGGATTCCGAAGAAATTGTCCGCAGAGAGATGGCCATGGGTGCCAATAATGGAATTCTGGTATCCGACGATGCCTTTGAGGGCTCAGACGGAAAAGGTGTGGCTGCCATTTTGAAGACGGTGGCCGAAAAGGGATCGTATGACCTGATTTTGACCGGCGCACAGGCCGATGACGGTGCCGGTCAGATCGGCGGCATGTTGGCTGCCATGCTGGACGTGCCCTATGCCTCAGTCGTCAATTCCATTGAAGTTGTAAGCGACAGCCAGCTTAAGGTCGGCCGGGAAATCGAAGGCGGCAATCAGGAAATGAACGAAATTGGGCTGCCCTGCGTATTGTCCATTCAGACGGGTATCAACGAGCCCCGTTATGTGGGTATTCGCGGTATTCGCAAGGTCGCCTCGGTGGATATCCCGATCTGGGGTGCCGCTGATCTGGGTCTTGATGCGTCCAATGTGGGTGAATCCGCTGCCGGGGTCAAGCGGGTGGATTACTTCGTTCCCGAGTTTGGCGAGGGCGCTGAAATTCTTGAAGGCAGTGATGAGGAGATTGCTGAAAAGTTGATTGACCTATTAAAAGCCAAAGGAGGAATAAAATAATGGCCGCACAGGTTTTCGCATATATTGTACATAAAAATGGGGTTGCCGATGACACAGCTTTGGAACTGGTTTCAGCCGCCCGTAATATTTTCCCGGACACATCACCAACTGCAATTGTAACCGGCTCGGGCACCGACCTGGATGGCGTTTGCAATGATCTGGCGGCCTCTTTTGGGGAGGTTTGGAAATTTGATAACGAATCCCTGGCCTATCCGAACGCCGAAGCCATTCGGAAACTGCTGATGGCGGTTTTGCCGGCAAATGCCGTTGTGCTCTTTCCGCATGATACCTTCGGTATGGACCTTGCGCCCGGCCTTGCGATCAAACTGAATTCGGTATTTGTATCTGATGCCGCCGGTTTTGAAGGTTTGGACGGCAACAACCTTAAAGTGATACGTCAGGAGTACAGCGGGCAGGTCAGCACCCATTTGATGGCCGATATCTCCACCGGTGCTGTTATCAACGTTCGTCCAGGGGTATTTCAACCGGATGAAAGTAAATCCGCCGGTGGCCAGGTGGTCGATAAATCATCGCAGATCGGCGATTTATCAGTCGGCCGGCGGTTTTTGGAAGTTGTTGAAGCCGAAGCCGGCGATGTCGACATTACCAAAGAAGATATTCTGGTATCGGTCGGTCGCGGCATCGAAGATCAGGATAATATTGAGATTGCCGAAGAACTGGCCGAAGCCGTGGGAGGTGTCGTGTCGTGCTCCCGGCCGATTGTTGATGCCAAATGGCTTGAAAAGCCGCGTCAGGTCGGGACTTCAGGGCAAACGGTCAAACCCAAAGTCTACATGGCGCTGGGCATCAGCGGTTCTTTTCAGCACATGGGCGGTATAAAAGGTAATCCCTATATTATCGCTGTGAATAAAAATCCCAAGGCACCCATTTTCCAGATCGCCGATGTCGGGGTTGTCGAAGACCTTCTTGATTTCGTACCGGTACTGACCGAAAAAATCCAGGAAGGTAAATGATCACTTCTAAAATTTAAGGAGTCTTTATGTAGCCGTCTGTGTGAAGGGTATCAGCAGACGGCTATCTTTTTTTTAGCAGGGTTTGTAATGAAATTCATTTGTTTAACCCGTGAAAATAGGCTAATAATTTAATGGCCCAAAGCTTTTGCATTAATTTTCATGCAAGAATCAGGTATCAACGTTTTTAACAGAAGGGTGTGGCTATGAAAAAAGGAGCCACTTTTAAGACCATCCGGGTATTTGTCGTTATACTGGCCGCAATAATCATTGCCGCCGTCCTGGTTATCCTACGCCCGAAAGCCGAACGCCGTGTTGTCGAAGACACAGGCCGCCTGGTTGAAGTATTTACCGCCCGGGCCGAAAAAGTAAAGATGCTTATCGAGGCTTATGGTACGGTTAAGCCGCGTGAAGAACTACTGCTGGTGGCCGAGGTTCGGGGCCAGATAGTCGCTATGGATCCAACATTTGAAGAAGGCAATTTTGTCACCCGCGGTACCCGGCTGATCCAGATTGATCCACGCACCTACGAACTGAACGTGCAGCGCACAAAAGTTCAGATCAAACAGGCCCAGGCAGAGATCAAACGCCTTGAGCAGGAGATCCTAAATCTGCAGGCACGCATAAAAATCGCAAAGTCTGATGTGTCGCTTGCAAAAAATGATTATTTCAGATTGAAGAAATTAATCGATCGAAAAGTCATTGCCCAGTCAACCCTGGACAAAAGCGAGCAGCAATACCTGGCCAGCCAGGAGCGGCTGCAGACCCTTGAAAATCAGCTGGCCCTGACAGGGCCTCAAAAAGAGCAACTGCTGGCCCAGCGGGACATGGCCAGGGTAATGTTTGAGACCGCCAAACTGGATCTGGAAAGATCCGCTATTGTGGCACCCTTTGATGGCTGGGTGCTCGCAAAAACGATTGAAGTCGGGCAGCATGTGGCCATCGGGCAGGGCATGGGTAGAATTTACAGCAGCGGTGAGCTGGATATTGAGGTTCGGATTCCGGTCAAGGATCTTAAATGGCTGCCGGCCCAACTGAACGGAGATGCCCGCGTTGCGGCCGACGTCATCTTTGAAAATCAAGGTGCCCGGATGATCTGGAACGGCCATCTCACCCGGGTTAAAGCTGAGATGGATGACAAAACCCGAACACTGCCGATGATCATCGAAGTTGACGAGACACCAAAATCCGGCGAAAACAGGAGCTCACTGCGACTGAGACCCGGCATGTTTGTGACCGTTAAGATTAAAGGTAAGGAAGTCAAGCATGCATTTGTGCTTCCGCGGCACCTGGTTTATCCGGGAAATATAGTTTATACGTTTGAAGACGATCACCTGAAAATAAAGTCCGTCGATATCCTGCGAACCTTTAAAGATGCCGTCATTGTAAGCCAGGGGCTGTCAGATGGTGATCGCATTATTAAAACTCCCCTGTCGGCTGCTACGGACGGTATGCTGCTCCGAATCAAATAGTTATTGGTTATTTGTTATTAGAAGAAGGGCAAAATAATTATTCGTTTTTGGGAAGAAGATCGAAATTAAATGGTCGATGATTCCTACAGAAGCTTTGTAGATTTACAATGCTGGCAGGCATGCAGAGAAGTAAGGATTTTTATAACAGAACTCGTTAATAGTTATCCTAAAGAAGAGCAATATTTCCTGGTTGATAATATGAAAAGAGCTGCTTGATCCACTACCCAGAATATTGCCGAAGGATTCAGCCGCTTTCATTTTAAAGAAAACCTACAATTTTGTCGTATTAGCCGCGGATCATTATTTGAGCTTATCGACGATTTGATCACATCAGTCGATGGAGGATTTATAAGCAAAGAAAATTATAACCTGGGAAGAAACAAGATTGCCAATGCATTGGCCCTCTTAAACGGCTACATTAAATATTTAAACAGTAAAACCAATCCCTCAACCAATAACCAATAACGAATAACCAATAACATGCGTGCACTGGGTGAGTGGTCCTTAAAAAATCACGTGACGGTTAATCTGGTCATGGTTTTTATCATCGTGGCCGGGCTGGTGACGGTCATGAAGATGCGCCGGGAAATGTTCCCGCAGTTTGCGCTGGATATGATTGTGGTCAACGTGGTTTACCCGGGATCCAGCCCGGAAGAGGTGGAAGAAGGCATCTGTATCAAAATTGAAGAGCAGATCGAAGGCATCGAGGGCATTGATCGCATGGTATCCACCGCGCGCGAGGGGAACGGAGAAGTGCTGGTGGAACTCGAATCCGGCACGGATATCCAAAAAGTGCTGGATGAGATTAAAGCGGAAGTCGATCGTATCGATACATTTCCCGAGGAAGCCGAAGAGCCGCTCGTTCTTGAAATCATCAGACGGGATCCGACGATCTACATTGCCGCTTATGGGGACGTTGGTGAAAGAAATCTACGGCAGGCGGCTGAAAAAATCCGTGACGATCTGCTGGATGCGCGCATTGTTTCGCAGATTGAATCTAAAACAGAACGGAGTTTTCTGTCCGCCTTTAAATTCAAGCAGCCCGAAGTGATCACTCAGATCGAGCTTGTGGGCGTGCGCGATTATGAGATCGCAGTTGAGGTGTCCGAAGATAATCTGCGCCGCTACGGGCTTACCTTTGATCAGGTGGTCAGCGCTGTGCGGGCCGGCAGTATCGACCTGCCGGGTGGAAAGATAAAGACCGCCCAGGGGGAAATTCTGGTCAGATCTAAAGGCCAGCTGTATACCGGCAAAGAATTTGAAGCCATCCCTTTGATTACCTTAGCGGATGGAACCGTGGTGCGGCTGGGTCAGGTTGCCACCCTTATTGATGGATTTGCAGATGTAGACATGAAAGCGCGCTTTAACGGCAAACGAGCCGCTGTCGTCCAGATAAGCCGGACCAGTGAACAGGATATTATCGAAATTGCCAACATCGCCCGGAATTACGTCGCTACCCATAACCATAAGATAACCCCGGATATCGATCTGGCCATCTGGGGCGACCTGTCAATACTGGTGCGGGACCGTATCGACTTGATGCTGCGCAACGGATTTCAGGGGATTACACTGGTGTTTATTGCTTTAGCCCTGTTTTTAAATTTCCGGCTGGCGTTCTGGGTTGCCATCGGGATCCCCATATCATTTATGGCCGCCTTTCTGGTGCTTAACGCATTTGGTCAAACCATAAATATGATTTCTCTGTTTGCGTTCATTATGACCCTGGGTATCCTTGTGGACGATGCCATTATTGTGGGTGAGAATATCTTTACCCACTATCATCGGGGCAAATCGCCCTCAGCGGCAGTGGTCGACGGTCTAAAGGAGGTCGGTGGACCCGTCGTCATGGCAGTTTCGACGACAGTGGTTGCTTTTATGCCGTTGATGTTTATTGCGGGCATCATGGGCAAATTCATCGCTGTAATGCCCATGGCCGTTATTATCATTTTAATCGTATCTCTGGGCGAAGCCTTGATCATTCTGCCCGCCCATCTGCATCATGCCTTAAAGCAATCCGAGAAAAAAAAGACCAAAGTAAATTCATGGCTCGAGCGTTTGCGAAAGCGCATCGAGGGACTGCTGCAATATACGATAAACGAAATTTATACGCCAGCCATACACTACGTGGTCAAGAATCGATTTTTTACCTTTTCCATCGGCATCGGTGTTTTAATCATTAGCCTGGGTATTGTGGCCGGCGGATATGTACCATTTGTTTTTTTCCCAAAAGGCGAAAGCGATTGGCTGATCGCCGAAATCAATTACCCGCTGGGCACTCCGGTCAGCCTAACCGAAACAGCCGTTCAGCATCTAGAAAAAAACGCATTTGCTTTGAATACCACATTTGCCGAGTTCTCAGAAGAAAACGGTGATCTGGTTCAAAACACCTTTGCCCTGGTGGGGCTGATTCCGAGACGCGATTGGAAACCTGCCCAAATCGGCAGCCATGTCGGGGAAGTGTGGGTGGAATTGGTGACTTCCGGACAACGCCCGGGCATATCGACGAGTGAAATTCTGAACCGTTGGCGCAGTCAGGTCGGCGAATTTCCCGGTATTGATCGGCTGGCGTTTTTTACACTGGAAGGAGGACCGGCGGGAAATGCCATCGAAATTCAATTGAGCGGCGATGATTTTGAACAGCTCAGCCAGGCGGCCGATGAGCTTAAAAAGGAGATCGAAACCTATCCCGGCACCTATGATATATCGGATAATTTTAGACCCGGC
>CAZJHF010000102.1:0-11157 GCA_964545505.1 uncultured Desulfobacterales bacterium
TCAGACAGTGCACGATTTCGCTGCCGATAATTCATTCCGCTATTATCAGGGGTTGGACGGAAAAACTCCCAGACCCCTCAAATAGAATAGAATTCTACAATCCGCGAGGCTGAAATGATTGACCAATATGCCACAGGCAGCCACATGACCGTAAAGGGGACACGATACGATAAGGATCTTAAAATTATCCGCGGAGAAGTTGTCGGAAACTGGTGGCGGCAGCAGGGGCACCTTCTGGCTACCGATGATATCGATGATATCTTAAGCGCCAGGCCGCAAATTTTGGTTATTGGCACCGGATATGCCGGCAACATGCGCGTGCCGGACGCCGTTCGGCAAACCCTGGAAAACCATCAGATTAAAGTTGTTGCCCAGGCAACGGCCGATGCCACCACGACGTTTAACCGACTGGTGGAGGAGGGTAAGGATGTGGCGGGTGCCTTCCACCTAACTTGTTAAATAAAACTTTATATTTTGCCCGAGGGCTTTGTTGCGATCCAATCCAAAATGCTCACGTACTATCGTGTACGCTCCGCTTTTGAATCGAATCGACGCCTCGCCCTCAGACAAAATCTAAAGTTTTATTTAAAAATTTTACTTAAAACTCAATTTATCCTCTATTGAATTTCTCTCATTTTGACCATCTTGGATCCAACTCCGATACTGCCACGTTCTGTCAGATATCAAAATCGAAATGGCCCCATTCCATCGAGCCACATTATTTGTAAGCCATCAGACCAATGAGCGACAAATGTTAAGCTGAGCTCAATCCGGATATATTCTCAATTATATTACTGGAGGTAGAATATGTTTAGAATTATTGTAGTGACCAAGATCATTTTACTGGCCTTGATTTTAGGAATAACCCTCAGTCAGGCCTTTTCCCGCGTTATCGAAGAAAACGGCAAAACCTATATCGTCGATCGGCACGGTGAACGCTGGGATATTACCCAGGCTGTATCGATTGGCTTTAAACCCCATCGATTTCAACACGGAATCGGGCGCCATGCATTCACGCCGCTCGATGATTCGCAGTTTAGCGCAGACAATGACGGGGTAAGGCGAAATGAACGTGTTATCGGGATCGCGGAAGGTCAACATGCCAACGCGTACTCTGTTTCAAAATTGTGGCGCCACGAGGTGGCCAACAGTCATGTCGGAGAAAAACCGATTGCAGCGGCTTACTGACCGCTGGTTAATCTAGCGGCTGTGTACAGCCGTCAGATCGACGGGCGCGACCTTTCGCTGGTGCCTTCGGGTTGGACCTACGACAGCACCTTCGTCTTGTATGATAAAGAAACCGGATCGCTGTGGTATCCTTTTAAAAAAGGCCTCAGAGGTATCCAGGGTGTTTATCTTGATCGGCGCTTGCCGATGCTGGATTTTGAAGACACCCGCTGGGGTAGTTGGCACAAAAAGCATCCTGAATCAAAAATTATGCAATGAGACAGGTTCAAGCTTCAGAGGTTTAGCGTTCGCCTGCTTTCGCTATAGCCTCGGCGTGGCAGACAAGGTTTAATGGGTTGGCCGCTGGCTACTTGCTGATTTATGCAAAGAGTACCTCACAAGGGGCGCATGTGCCTGCATTTATGAAATAAGGCCCAATTGAAAGCATCCGAGGACGAGTACGATAAGGAACATACGATTTCGTCCTCGTCTTCGTCCTCGAGAACTCAAACCATCACTCAGGCATAACGCGTAACCCGCAACCCTTGCCCCCTATTTATTTTCACATCTCTTATCCCTTCTATATAACTACAAAATCAAATGAATACCGCAATCAGACTGTGTAGATGGGGGCGCTTAAAAATCACTCAAGTTTTCGGTGTGACTGCCGATATTTTTTTTGAGCGTGGGGGGACCACAAAAAGGAGGATGTTATGGAGGCTCAAGATTTTTTGCGAGTCATCAACGAGCTGGAATTTATTCTGGATGACATCGACGAAATAAGCGGACAGCTGGATTTGACCAAAACCGAAAACAATAAAATGTTTCGGGCGATCAGCAGTATCGAAAAATCAAAACAAATCCTGGTTGAACTTTTTCCCAACATAAAATCACTGGAATATGATGTCCGCGAGGATCTAACAGCCGAGCTAACGGAATCCTAATTTGAAACCACCAGATGAGGTGACGTTAATTTCGGGCCAAAATATCCTGAGGGGGGATGGTGTCGCTAATTAAAGCGGCCAGCCGGTTGCAACCATGAAGACACGGGTCATACGATTACATATTCCGGGCTATCATCTGCTTGTAGCCTCGGTTAACAAGTTTGTAAAGGATGACTGTGTAACACTGTCTTTGTCGGTATCATTTGTTTTTTTGCTTTCCATCATTCCATTTACCACCCTGAGCATATTGATTTTTGATTTTGTGAAGGGGTTTTTCATAACCAATGCTGTCTGGGCCGGCAATATTTCGGAAATCCTGGCCGAAGAGATCAACCATATTATCCCGTTTGTATCAAAGAGCTGGATCAAGTCGCATGTGGTTAACCCGGACGCCTACAGGTCCTTTAAAGCCATCAATTTTTTAATGCTGCCACTCATCAGCGGCCTATTTATCAAATCGCTTGAAACGTCCTACCGCAAAATATTTCAGCTGCCGGCGCGTCATTTGGTTTTTGGTCAGGCGTTTTATATTATCATCAGTGTTTTTGCCGGGCTGCTTTTCTTCATGTCCAACTTCATCTGGATTATCCTGTCAACGGTGGGGTCTCATGTTCTGAATACGATAAACAACACACCATATGTGAATCAGATCTATCAACTGGCGATGCCGGTTTTGAATTCCCATCGGCTCAACCTGTTATCCGCTGGGGTTCTGATCGCATTTTATCTGGTTACCATTAAGCTTTTTTTGAATATTAAAATACGGTTTCGGCACCGTCTGTTTTCCGCAATTGTTTTCTGCCTCTTGTGGCTGATAGCCCGTCAACTCTTCAGCCTGTACATCAGCCATATCACTGAAGTCAGTGTGTTATACGGCTCTTTGAGTTCGGTTATTCTTATCCTTATGTGGATTTTTTATTCAGCACTGGCGTTGTTATTTTCTGTCGAAGTGCTGTACAATCTTCATCGCGGGCATTATCAATACCGGCAGTGGTAGATGGCAACGTGCACGCCTCGCCTAAAAAATATTTCTACTTTTAATTCCTTATGCCAACCCGCCAAGAGCCCTTTCATTTAATTTAATTCACCGAGTTGCTTCTGTATCAATCCTGACTATCTTACCTGTGTTGAGCGCTACAAATTAATCCGCGTACGATAAAAAGGAGCAATAAGATGAGCGAGCCATTTCGGATTTCACCCAATGAAGCCCGACAAAAAGTCACTTGCGGGCAGGCACTGCTTGTGTGTGCCTATGATGATCCCGCGAAATTTAAGAAGAATCATCTGGAAGGAGCGCTGTCATTTTCCGACCTGCTGGCAAAATTACCGGCGCTGAATAAAGGCCAGGAAATTATTTTCTACTGCGCCTGACCGAAAGAAGCGAGTGCCGCCGGTCAGGCGGAAAAATTGATAAAAGATGGCTACAGTGCTGCTACAGTTCTTAAAGGGGGGGTGGAGGCCTGGAAAGCGGCCGGATATCCGCTGGTTTAATCAGGCCGAGTTTGTCCTTAATCATGCGAATATAAAGAAAATATTGACATATAGGTCCGCCCGGTCTACAAGATAGGTCACCCCTGCTGTAGATATCTTTGAGAGAGGATTTTTACATGTCGCTACTGTTGCGTAACGCTTTTTGGACCCTGTGCCTGTTCATCCTGTTTGGCTGTGCCACTCACGGTTTGCCGCGCTGGAGAAATTTTCAAGGCGATTTGCCCGGTCAGGGCTTCCTATCGGTAAAAAGCGGTTTTGCTGTATCTTCCACGTGGACTTCCAGCGCCTATCATATCACAACCTCTTCTCCGGTTATTGGCGTTGATGCTGACGGCCGCGAGGTGATTTATTTCGGCACAGTGGACGGCGAACTCGTGGCGCTTAATTCAGAGGATGGCAAGCTGCGCTGGCGTCGATCCTTTGCCTCCGATTCTCAAACGACAGCCATTATTTCTACACCCGCCATTTCCAGAAATGGAAACATCTACATTGTCACCAATCAGCGGAATGCGGACGGTCGCATAAGAAGCAGCCTCCATAAAGTTAACGAATTCAACAGGATCCGCTGGTCATATGCCATCAGCGATGACGGGTTTACATCCGGCGCTCCTAAAATCCTGGTATGGGGCGAGGACACGCTTATTTTTATTTATGTGACCATATTCGTTGACGGAAATCCCCAGGGAGCGCTGTTGGTACTGCACGACAGGGGCAAGGCAGTTGAGTTGCTTGATCGTGAATCCCTGGGAACCTGTCAATGGGGTAGCACCGAGCTTCAGGCCCGCAGGGACGATGTGGTCGATGCCCTTGCAGCGGTATGGGATTTTGCTTCGGTATTTACACCTGAAACCGCCGATGGCAGCAACCCATTTCCGGATCTATTTATTGACCCCTCAGTGGCTGTTTTTACGGCCCGAAAATTACCGTTGATTGCGGTTGCCGATAATCTTTGTAATATGGGTGCCTTTGAATGGGATGATGAACTCACCGTTGTCTGGCGGGGATTTCACCCCAATGAAAAACATTCCTCCACAGCGCTCTTGCCTAACGGTATAATGGTTTTTGGACGCCAAAACGGCTCCGTGCTGGCCCATGACATGGAAACCGGCATAAAGATATGGTCCTATAGTGCTGGCCAGCCGGTTTTTGCGACTCCCGCAGCCACCGATTCTTATCTTTTTGTTATCGCCAAGGATTATATGAAGGTACTGGATCACAAGGATGGGAGCCTCGTTTACGATGCGGCTTCACCACGACAGTTTCGTCTGCCGCGTCAGAGCTTTGCCTCACCGGCTGTGACCCAAAATCGTGTATATGTTTCTACCAGCGCTATGATGACTTTCAGCCACGATCTGTCAACGCGCAGCCAGGACACAAATTTTCGTGGAAACGGTCTGGCATCCATTGCCCTGGGCAACAACGGTGCCATTTATGCTGTGGCGGCTGACGGGAGAATCCACAAATACCTGGGCCCTAAATAAAGCAAGAAACAATTACCAAAGAAGATCGAGGACGAACACGAGGAGAAGCAGTTTTTCTCGATTTCATATTCGTCCTCGTCCGCGCTTTTAGCGCTTAAATATCTTGGCGACCCGTATTAAGGCCCGCCTCTTTGCCCCTGCTCGTATCTGATTCGCGCCTTGCGATATTTCTCATTTTCTTGCGGCGCTAAATCCTGCTGATGAGCACAGCTTAAAAAAAGGATCAGAGCGGCAATCAGCAGCGCACTGAGCTTTTTCATGGTTTAGATTCCTTTTTGTTCTTTTTTGAATTGTCGGTGGCGCTTGTCGACAATTTCGTCATCAGCTCGTGCCAGTCTCTTACTGTCCGGCCTTTCTGGGTTTTGTCAAATGTATACCGATTATTAACATGATCGGCGGCAGCCTCAATGACCGCGCCCGCACCGATGATGGCATAAAGTTGAATACCTTTTTCTTTAAGGGCGCTCAGCGTTTGAGCGCCTTTCCAACGCAAAACAGGCGCATCCGGAAATTCCATCTCATCCAACCAGGATCGCGCCATGCGGACGCCGGTATTTCGGCTCAGGTAGATCACGCGGTATTTTTTTTGCATCTCTGCGACCGCCCGGCGGGCGGCGCCGGCCGCGATATCAGAGACGACCGCATCTTTGAAGCCGCCTTCGATCTCAATAAGAATGGCCTTTTCACTTTTTTTCATCACCAGGACGATCCCATTGCCGCTTTCTCCGTCTGAAGAGGCCCGCACTTTGATGATGCCTGCCTGCTGCGGTACGTATTTTCGATACCCGTAACCATCGCCGCCGGTTAAATTTTTTCCCAGGGATTTTTCATCCAAAAAAAATTCAACCAGGCGGCCGCCGTCAGCAAAAATTCTACCCTTGGTTAACACTTTCAGATAAACAGGCGTGTTGACGGTTGTCACCCGGTCGTAGACGATAACGGCACCAAGGCTGTGTGTTGCCGGCAGCGCCAACCAGCCGCAGAAGAGCAAAACAAATAGGCATTTATTTTTTATACAAACAACCATTTTTGCTACCTTGACACCAGGGGCTCGTTTTTTTAGAATGTACCGATGCACAATCAGATATTCGGAAGATAACATCGAATTGGATTATACTATCTTTATCATGACCGACTGGGCCGAGCCAAGCGATTTTAAAGAATGGGGCAAAAGAATGTTTGCCCTGCGCTCCCTTTTGATCCTTACCCTGATCTGCGCCGTTTTTATTCTGGAGCTTCGATTTGATTGGATCGAACGGTTGCTGGGATCCTATCTGGTTACCACGAATTCAGAACGACCCGAATCCGGCTCCATCTGGGAAAAAAGCCATCAAACCCGCACAGCCCGGCAAACCTTGGAACAAATCATTACCGACCGTCAGGCCTTGCAGCGCGAAGCCCGCAGCGCAGCCTCTTTTACTCAGATTGCCGCCAGCGTTACACCCGAAAACGGGGTCATGCTGTCAGCCGATCATTTCCGCCAGCTTTACATGCGCCTGGCACCCACGATTGCCCGGGAAATAATAACCCCGCTTGATTTGCTGGCGTTTGTTAGCAAAGCGCAATGGCGACGGACGTACTTTGAAAAATCCGGCAGCGGTTTGACCGTTTATCTGCTGGATGCCAACAATCGCGTTTTGCGACAGCTTGAACTGAGCTCGGTTCTGCTGTCCCAATTGCAGCGCGGTGAAGTGGCCCTTGCCGAATCATTGGATGAGCTGCCGAACTTTAAAAATCGTATTTATACGGCCGATCAATTTTTTGAATCCCTGGAATCATTTCACGAAGAAGCACGTCACAGTATGCTCCCGCATCCGGAATTGTTGCTGGCGACTCCCGGTCAAATTATGCGTGTCGGCATTTCAGATGAGACCCAGGCCGGTTTTATCGAACTGGGTTTTGAATTCTTTGCCAATAACGAGCACCGGGTTCTGGTCGTCCAGGGCCAGGAGTGGGCGGTCTGGCGGTTGCGAGCGCATCTTGAAGGCCTGGATCAGGATCAGGCAACCGGCCAATCTGAAGAACAAAAACAGGATTGGACACGTTAATGAGTATTTTTGCCGCATGGATGCGCCGCTTCAGTATCATTTTTTATCTGGCACTGGCGCTGGCGGGCCTGGGCGCTTTGCTGTCGGCCGGTTTGTTTTTCATTGCGCTGCGCGATTTGCCCCGGGTACCGGATCCCCTCGGGCGCATCATCGAAACACCGCCGACAGAAATATTTGCGTCTTCCGGTGAAAGATTGATGATCATCGGCGGTCGGGAAGTCGTTCCCCTTAATCGGATTTCGCCTGAATTTATTCAGGCGGTCATTGCCACCGAAGACCATCGTTTCTGGGAGCATCACGGCCTTGATAAGCTACGCACGCTTAAAGCCCTGTGGATAACGCTTTTTAAACCCGGTAAAATCCAGGGGGCGTCAACGATTACCCAGCAGCTTGCAAAAAACCTTTTTTTCAGTTACCGGCGAACCTATATGCGCAAGTTTCGCGAGCTGATGGTGGCGTTGCAGATTGAAACCCAATACAGCAAAAGTGAAATATTAGAAGCCTATTTGAATCAAATACCCTTTGGGGTCGGGGCTCATGGAATTGAGCAGGCGGCCCGATCCTTTTTCGGAAAGCCGGCCCTGGAGCTCAATCTGGCTGAAGCCGCACTGCTGGCCGGTCTGCCCAAGTCGCCTACCCGTTATAACCCATACCGCTATTTTGAGCGGGCTCAAAAAAGACAGCAACTGGTGCTGGCACGGATGGTTGCGGTTGGTTACATTGCAGCCCAAGAAGCAGAAGCAGCTGCCCGGGCCGATCTGCAACTGGCGCCTCTTGCCGCCGGCACACCCAGGGGCAGTTACTTTCTGGATCTGGTGTTACATGACCTCGAAGAGCGTTACGGCCCTGAAGTGGTTTACCATGGCGGGCTAAAAGTCAGCACCACCCTGGACCCCCAACAGCAGGCCTGGGCCATTGAATCTTTGCAAAGCGGGCTGCTAAAGCTCGATCAACTGTCGGGGATTGCCCGTACAGACGATGCGGGCTCAACCCATTCTTTATCGCATCCTCAGGGCGCACTGGTGGCAGTTGAATGTACTTCCGGGGCCGTCAAAGCCATGGTCGGGGGCAGAGATTATTCGGAAACCGAATTCAACCGTGCTGTTGGAAACAACCGCCTGCCCGGGTCCGGTTTTAAGCCTTTTTTATATTATGCGGCTTTTGAAAAGCTAAAATTGATGCCGACCAGTGTTTTCGTGGACAAGCCCGTAACGGTTCCGGTCGCCGGTGCCCCTGACTGGCGGCCCAAGAATTTCGGGCGTGAATACGAAGGCCCCATGATCTTAAAGCAGGCCCTTATGAATAGTGTGAACTCCGTCGCGGCGCAATTGGTTGAACGCGCCGGACCCGAAACGCTGATCGATGTGGCCCGTCGCTGTGGAATCAAGAGTCATCTGTCACCCGTATATTCGCTCGCACTGGGGACCTCCGGCGTCAGTCCGCTGGAGATGGCGGCAGCCTTTTCCACTCTTGCATCAGGCGGCGTTCAGCATAAACCGTTCTGGATCCGGCGGGTGGAAGATCCCCTGGGCCGGGTGCTGGAGGAGCATATCGTTCGTGGCCAGCGCTCACTGGACGCCAGCATTGTCTATCAGGTTGTCGATATGATGCGCGGCGTTTTGACCAGTGGCACCGGGCGCGTTATACGGCGATTGGGCTTCGATCTGCCGGCAGCCGGTAAGACTGGGACCACGGACGATTATCGCGATGCCTGGTTTACCGGGTTCACACCAACTTTAAGTGTCAGCGTCTGGGTGGGATATGATCGCGGTATCAGCATGCGCGATGTGAACAGAGTCGGCATTACCGGCGGTAGGGGGGCAGCGCCCATCTGGGGGGATTTCATGATCAAGGCTACCAGCGGGGAGCCGGCCCGGGAATTTGTTGTCCCATCAGATATCCACTTTGCAACAGTAGATCCGATTAACGGGGCCATTGCAGGCCCGTGGGTACAAAATAAGGTAAAAGTGGCCTTGCGTGCAGGGCAGGCAGCATCTGCTGTACCGGTTCAACCCACCGAAACGCCAACGGGCGGATCCGCAGCAGAGATCATGGATGAAGCCACCCTGCAAAAGGGAGATGAACCCGCCACGCAGACGGTGGGTCGGCCTCTTGTTGAATCAACAGATGAGTCTGCTATTAAGGAAGAAGAGCTACCCCCGGAATAGTCTGATAAAAAAACTAACCACAGAGAACACAGAGGTCACAGAGTTTGTTTTTAAAAAATAAAAATCTTCATATATTAATAGAATCTCTGTGTGCTCCGTGATCTCTGTGGTAAAAAACACACCACAAACGAACCATGCTTTCATTTTTTAAACATATTGCCGCGCGATTGTGGCTGACGATTCTTCTCGGCGGTGCCGCCAGCCTTTGGGTGCTGCCTTCTTTTCAGGACCGAATCGGGCTTGCTTGGACACCGTTGTCGGTTTTGCTCATTATGGCGGTCACATTTGTGCTGGTCGGCTGGGTTACAAACCGATGGGGGCTGAGCACCGTTCAGCACCTCATACATGAAGCCGGCATTTTTGAAAGAGATGGCATGGTGGCCGAGGCCGAAACCCGGTTCCAGCGCGCTTTGGCTGTTTTCGACAGTTTTCTGATTTCTCCAGTAGCCAAAAAGCAAAAAGCCGTGCCCTTAAGGGCGCGTATTGCCCGTTTCTACCTGGCTCGCGCCGGCAAAAGCGATGCCGCTGAGAGATTTCTGGTATCTTACCTGCACACCAATCCGCGAGATGAGGAAGTTGCCGAAAGCTGGATCGAGCATGTCGATAATCGTGGCGGTCTGAGAGAAGATCACCAGGGACTGGCTTACCTTATCGGCCGTGCGCAACCTCAAAATAAGACCATCCAGACGATATTGGCCCGCTATTATCTGATGCTGGAAAGAACAGATTTTCCGGCGTTGCAAACCTACCGGCGGGCGCTGGGGGCCAAAGAAAAGGTATCGGCCAGCTTCCTCAATGATCTGGCAGCGCTCTTTCTGCAGGAAAGACGGGCGGACGAGTGGGCCCTGGAGATTTATCTTAAGGCGATTGAAAAAAGCGACCAGCGGTCTGCCATCTTAAAAGGCATTGCGGCCTGTGTGCGCTGGATTTCGCCTGGCGAGCGCAACAAACCACTGCTGCAAAAGGCCTATGCATACCTGGAAGGCCTCGAACCGGTTGACATAAAAAAAATGAGCGCCGGATTCAATCCCCCGGTTGAGCCTTCCGATAAACGGGCTATGCCGCAATCCCGTAAACAGCGGGCATCATTTTTTAAATCAACCGGGGCCGTGCTGAAGACCTTTTATGAAGATATCATCGCTGCACCCGCATGGTTTTTACGGTTGGTTCGCCGGCCCTTGCAATCGACACAGTCAAGAAAAGTGCTGGCAGGCGTCCTGCTTACGGTTCTGGCGGCAGCCGTCATTGCCCTGGTGATCAACACGGCTTCGCATCTGATCAAGGTTAAGAAGCCCGTCGCCCGGAAAGTAGAAAAAGCCCCTGAAGTTATCACCGACCCGTTTACCCTGCAGGTGGCGGCCTACCTCAAACCGGCCTATGCCCAAAAATATGTCGAACAGCTCCAAAAACAGAATTTAGATGCTTACTGGCGCGAAGCCATCAGCGCCGATAAAAAATGGTACCAGGTGCGGATTTCTCATTTTACGGATAAAAAAACCGCCCGGGACTTCGGCGAGTCACTCAAGGCCGGAGGGATCATCGACGATTATTACGTGGCAAATTATATCCCTCCCAAATAAGGTTCAAACACCCTTTGCCAGGTATATATCTCAATTTTTCACAAGAGGCCAAACTGAGTATAAGTCCCTGAAATAAAATAATTTATAACTGAACCGCAAGCGAAATTTCCTTTCAAAATCGTATCGATTCAAATTCATCCTTCTATCTTTATTCCAATCATGCTATTATCATTTTTAATATAGTAGGCGGAACCTGTTGGTGGTAACTGCACAGTTAACCCTGCAGATAATCAAGGATACCCTCCATAAAACGCACAATCCTTTATGCATCCTTGAAC
>CAZJHF010000103.1:0-11138 GCA_964545505.1 uncultured Desulfobacterales bacterium
TTTCCATCGTGGATGCCACCCTGGCCGCCAGTGAGGTCGAAGGGAAAACCAACATTCTTTCTTCACCCAAGATTGTCACCCTTGACAACAAAAAGGCCAAAATCAAACAGGGCTTTGAGGTGCCTTATCTGGAAAGGGATTCCTCGGGTAACGCAACTATAAAGTTTAAGAATGTGGATCTGCTGCTGGAGGTCACCCCATCGGTCACCCCGGACAACCGGATCACGATGACCATCTTTGTAACCAAAAACGATCTGCTGGACCCCTCTGAAGAGGCAGAGCCGGCCCTTTCAACCAATGAAGCCCAAACTGAAATTTTGGTCGAAGACGGTGATACAGTTGTCATCGGCGGCATTATTAAATCGACGCTGAATTGGACGGAAAGAGGCATACCGGGTTTACGGCACATGGGGGTGCTGGGCTGGTTGTTTAAATATCAGACCGAATCCGATCGAAAAAATGAACTGCTGATTTTTCTGACACCGCGCATCATACAGCTGGAGCAAAAGCGTTTTTCCTGATTTTTCGCCTTACACAAGTCCTACCCGGCTGACCCCTGGCAGCATCCCAGAAGATAGCACTGTAAAAAAGCGAATGCGGTCTTTATTTATAAAGGCCGCATTCGCTTTTTTTTTAATTCCATGTTGAATCGGCTTTGAATCCTTAGGTTTTTTCCGATAGCACGGCGTAATTGGCTTCAAAAGTGGAGCGTACACGTTAGAGCATTTTGAAGCGGATTGACGAAGCCTGTAACGTTCATAAAAAAAGAGGTGAGTTCCCGCCGGCGGCAGGGCAACACAGCTAACGGTAAAAAGACAGGTATTAAATGCCGATTCTAAAGGTATTGTTTAACTTCCATAGCCCGCTTCTCTGCCTCGTCGGCCAGCTCGGTTTCCGGTGCCAGCTCTATGACTTTTTGGTAGGAACGATAGGCTTTTTCGAACTCCAGCGCCAACTGATAGGCTCTGGCCAGCTGAAAATGCAGCGCCGCGGATTCAGGACGCAGTCGCACGGCCTTTTCCAGTTTTTCAACCGCTTCGGGCACCCGACCCATCGCAATATACGTTTCAGAAAGCCCCTGAAGCGCTCTGACAAAATCGGGCTTGATTTTTAACGCCAGTAAAAAATTCTTTTCTGCGCGCTGCAGGTCACCCTTGTAATAGTAAGCATTTCCCAGGCCGGTATAGGAAAAGTGGGGCGTGGCGTACAAGATGTCATTAATGACCTTACGATAATAAAAAATCGCCTGATCCCATTCCTTTTTGCCGGCGTAAGCATTACCCAGCCCGTTCATTGCAGCACCGTAAGTTGGGCTCAGCTTTAAGGCCTTTTTATAGTGCACAATGGCCTCATCATAACGCTCTTTGAAAGTATACAAAAGCCCCAGATCATATTGCAGCAGATGGTCATTGGGGTTTTTCTTTTCAGCTTTTTTGAATTCCTTCAAGGCGCCTGAAAAATTGCCCTGCTGCAGATAAGCTTCGCCCAGCCGCCGGGCAACATCGGCCTCTTTTTTGTTTTGCTCGTTGCTGGTCGTGGTGCACGATGCAGCGGTAAACATAAAAACAACGCATCCAAGCCATATTAAACCATTTCGTTTCATTATCTTTTACCTCAGCCTCATTTCATATCATCTGATTGCGATACCCGTCTAAAAGAAAGTACTTTTTCGCGTGATTCCGGGGCAGCCCCAAAGTGGAATAATGGAATGTGGGAATGATGGAATATAGTTTATAGTGAATGATATCTGTATCTTAATTAGCTTGTCAATATGATTCTCATCCCGAATCAATTCTGCCGTGTCATCAAGCCTAAAATTCCAACATTCCAGCATCCCACATGCCTTATAAAGTAAGGCTGGCCGCTGGAAACGATTCGGAAATCTTTGACGCCGAAAGGCTAACGGCCGCCATCAGCGCTTTTTTAGTTTCAAATAGTCTGCAATGTTTTGCGATACCTGACGCACAAATACCTCAAAGGCGTCATCCGTTAAAGGCTTGCCCGGCGCCGGCACTTGCCCGAGAACCTTGGGATGGACATATACCGGGGCATTAACCAGATTGCTATCGGTCTGGACATTATACTCCGGTGGGAACTGCTGTTGAAAATACATTTCCTGAAATTCAGCAAATTTTAAGGCATGCGCGGTTGATTTTACAACAGCAACATCACTATCTGTTAGGACACCACCACGAACGGCTCCGACCAGTCCCGCCAGCGATTCACCGCCATGCGTACAGGCGATGTGTCCGTTGCGATTGGCGATGATCTCCCAGTCCATAATATCCTGCTCGGCAACCTCGATAAAGAAAACCCGCTGTTGACCGGCCGTCTGATTGTATTTATCCACCAGATGGACCACCCGGGGCATGGAAACCGGGTTGCCGATCATAGCTGCCTGGGCCACACTGGGTTTTACGGTAACGGGTTTAAATTGGCGCTTTTGACGGATCGGCTCCAGGTAATAGCGGTAGACGGGATTGGCATGTTCGGATTGCACCCCCAAGATTTTGGGCAGTCCGTTAATGACGCCCGCTTCAAAGAATTTTAAAAATCCACTCATGACAGCCGTGATATTACCGGCATTTCCAACCGGCACCACCAGCGCCAGCGAGGAGACGTCATATTCAAAATCCTGGGCAATCTCATAGCAATAGGATTCCTGTCCCAGAATGCGCCAGGCATTTTTTGAGTTGAGCAGCGCCACATTGTATTCTTCCGACAAGGCCTCGACGACTTTCATGCAATCATCAAATACGCCGGGAATTTCAAAGACCGTAGCACCGCTGCCCAGCGGTTGAGAAAGCTGCTGGGGCGTTACTTTCTTATGCGGCAACAGCACAGCAGATTTGATGCGGGGTGTCAGGTAAGAAGCATACAGGGCGGCAGCCGCCGACGTATCGCCGGTCGAGGCACAGATGGCCAGTACGTCAGTCAGCTTTCCGGCGCGCACCATCATATTAATGTAACTGAAGGCGCTGGCCATACCGCGATCCTTAAAAGAGGCACTGGGATTTTGACCGTCATTTTTAAAAAAAAAGCGCAAACCGACCTTTTTCTGTAAATGGGCGTTGGCTTCGATCACCGGGGTGTGGCCTTCACCCAGATAAACCACCGCCTCAAGCGGAATGACAGGTCCGATAAACTCATGATAGCGGTAGATACCTTTTAAAGCCGGTATCCCCAGCAGCTTGCGATAGTCAAATATCCGGCGCCATGCGGCCCCCGAAGTCCGGGTTAACCGGCTGAAATTCAGATCATGAATTAAAAAAACCTGCCCGCATTCAGGGCAGACATACAAAAGCTCTTCGATCCCGTATTCGCGTTTACAGCTCAGACAGCGATAAACCAGGCGGCCTTCATGCCGGGGCAGGATTTGAGATCGTACCTTTTTGGGTAAATCATCCAGTTTCACGAGTTATTTTTTCCGTTCCGCTCATATACGACCTCAGCGCTGGCGGGATGATAACGCTGCCGTCGGCCAGCTGAAAATTTTCAAGGATGGCAGCCAAACATCGACCCACAGCAAGCCCGGATCCGTTAAGGGTATGGACAAGCTCGGTACCCTTGAGGCCTTTTTTCTTAAAACGGATGTTCGCGCGGCGTGCTTGAAAATTTTCAAAATTGCTGCAGGATGAGATCTCGCGGTAAACGCCCTGCGGCGGCATCCAGACCTCAAGGTCGTAAGTCTTGGCAGCTGAAAATCCCAGGTCTCCGGTACACAGCTCAATCACCTGATAGGGGAGTTCGAGCTTGGTCAAGATGGTTTCGGCATCGGCGCGCAGCGATTCAAGTTCGTCATAGGAAGTTTGCGGCGTCGTGAATTTGACCAGCTCAACCTTGTTGAATTGATGCTGGCGAATTAAACCGCGCGTATCTTTACCATAGGACCCCGCTTCAGACCGAAAACAGGGTGTATAGGCCGTATAATAAATCGGTAGTTGAGCTTCCGTCAGAATCTCGTCCTGATGAATATTGGTCAACGGCACTTCGGCAGTAGGAATCAGATAGTAATCCCAATCCATCAGCTTAAACAGATCTTCTTCAAATTTCGGCAACTGGCCGGTATGGGTCATGCTCTGCCGGTTGACTATAAAAGGCGGCAGCGTTTCCGTATAGCCATGCACCTGGGTGTGAATATCGAGCATAAAATTAATGAGTGCTCTTTCCAACCGGGCGCCGGCCCCATAATAAAGTGGAAATCGCGCCCCTGTAATTTTAGCAGCCCGCTCAAAATCCAGGATCCCCAGCTCTGTTCCAATGTCCCAGTGCGCCCTGGGTTCGAAATCAAACTCAGGCCGTTCGCCAACAACGTTAACAACCGGGTTATCGGTTTCATCCTTGCCCACGGGCACAGAGACGTGGGGGATGTTGGGCATCCCCAGCAACATCTGCTCAAGCGTTTCCTGAATTTCGGCCAATGACTTATCCAGCGCTTTTATCTTTGAGGATACGTCACGCATTTGGGCAACAATGTCGCCAGCATTTTCACCGGCCCTCTTCATTTCTGCAATCTGGTCAGAGACCACATTGCGTTGATGCCGCAGGGCTTCAAGCTCCAATAATATGGCTCTGCGCTCATCGTCACATGATTTAAAGGCACCAAGATCGGTCGAATGACCCCGTGCCGCCAATGCTTTTTCAACGGTTTCGAAATTTTGCCTAACAAACTTGATTTCCAGCATTTATTTCCTTATAATTAAAGGTTCGATTGATAGATACAATCTGACCGCACGAACGGGCGGAAAGGTGAAACTTTGGCGCAATTAGCATGGTAGTGCCGTATAGTCAATGACTATTGACGATTAGCACGGCCTTGTACTTTGTATCCGTTCTAAACAAACATCTCGTTGCAGGAGTTGTCTGATGGAAGAAATCCAAATCACCAAAAGTCAAATTCGTGAAGAATCCGCTCAGAAAATGGCCGCACTCTCCGCTAAAGAAATCGCTGAAAAAACAAAAGCCATCGAAGACAGGCTCTTTGATTTTGCCAATTTTCTAGAATCGAAAATTGCGCTCATGTATGTCAACAATAAAAACGAGGTTCCAACAGCAAATATCCTCCTGCGCGCGTTTCACTATGGTAAAATCGTCGTCCTGCCGGCTTACAGTCCGGAAAATTTTGGGATGACACTGAAAAAAGTCGACAATCTAAAAAAAGACCTTCAGATGGGACCGCGTAATATTCAGCAGCCTCATGAAACCCGCTGCAAGATTGTCCCGGTTGAAAAGATCGACATTGCGATTATTCCGGCAATTGCCCTGGATGAAAAAGGGGGCCGGATCGGATCCGGCGAAGGCTATTATGACCGTTTGATCCCGAATCTGGCGATCACCACCCGCAAAGTCGCGCTCGCCCTTGAAGCTCAAATTGTCCCACAGGTTCCCATTGAATCTCACGACAAGCACGTCGATATCATTATTACTGAAAACCGCGTAATCTATAAAATCTAGCAAAACCGTTGAAATGCTAATGTCTGCGACCGGCTACCTGGCAATTGCCGTGTCGCGTGCCACCACGCCCTTTTATGAAACACCCGCCTGAGGGTTTAAGGCCCATTCCAACCGTTGCAAACTGGCCGCTTCGCCAACAGCGACGACTGTATCATCGGGCTTGATGACTGCGTCGAAAGAGGGATTAAACTGCATGCTCCCATCGGGCTTTTTAATGGCAATAATTATGAGATTGTAGTTTTGCCGGATACCGGAGTCTTTCAATTCAATATTGATCAGCTCAGAACCTGCGCTCACCGGAATTTCTTCCATCTGGATATCCTTATGGCGTTGAGCAAAAGCCTGATCCAGAAATGAAGTCACCGTCGGTCGGATAATTCGATTGGCCATGCTCATGGCTCCCATCACATAGGGCGATTCCACCATGTTGGCACCGGCAGCCCGTAATTTGATTATGGCATTTCTCTGACTGGCTCGGGCCATGATGAACAATTCCGGTGATATTTGTCTGGCGGTCAACACCAAAAAGACGTTATCTGTGTCGGTCGCCAAAACGGCCACCAGCCCCCTGGCGCGCTTGATACCGGCTTTAAGCAGGTTGTTCTCATCGGTGGCATCATCGGCAATGTAAAGGATGTCATCCTCATCCATCACCGAAACCCGTTCTGAAGATTTTTCAATAACAGCCAGATCGATGTCCGCTTTTCTCAAATGGCGGCAGAGCACCCGACCGATGCGCCCATAGCCACAAACAATATAGTGATTTTTTAAGCGATCTATCTTTTTATCCAATCTGCGCCTCCCCATAATGATTCTGATGCGGCCTTCAATCATAAACTGCACCACAGCCGCGGCAACATAGAGGGAAAATCCCACCCCGCAAAAAACGAGAATAATCGTAAATATGCGACCCGCGTCACCGACCTGATTGACTTCTTTAAAGCCGACGGTTGAAATCGTGATCACCGTCATATAAATGGCATCGATAAACGGCCAGCCTTCGATCACCATATATCCGGATGTGCCTGCTGCCAGAATCAGGATCGATATCAAAATACAAAAACCCAGATGTCGCGTGCCGTCCATACCTTTTCTCAGCCAAATGGTGTCTTCGTTTATCGGATCCCATAATTATTCTAGTATTTTACCAAAGGATCAAGGTCTTTTTTGAGGCCACTGATAATTTCGGGATCATTTAACGAACCGCACTTGAAAGGGTTGCAAATAAAATCCTTAACTGGGCAATTGGATAATCTTGACCTGGATGCAATGAGTTGGTAGATAAGCAGGCATGGATCGGGAAGCTATCAAATATGAACGCCAACGGGACGATATGGTTAATCACCAGCTCGAGTCCCGTGGAATAAATGATCCCAATGTTTTGGAGGCGCTTCGCACGGTACCCAGACACCTGTTTGTCAGTGAAGCTTTAAGGGACCAGGCTTACGGGGATTACCCGCTGCCCATCGGTGAACAGCAAACCATATCCCAGCCGTATATTGTTGCCGAAATGACACAGGCATTAGAACTTGGCAGAGATGACCGTGTCCTTGAAATTGGTACCGGTTCGGGATACCAGGCGGCCGTTTTAGCAGAAATTGTGTTCCGCGTATACACCATCGAAAGAATCCGAGCTCTTTATATCCAGACCCGCAAGTTGCTTGATCGGCTCAATTATCATAACATCCTGATGCGGTGCTCGGACGGCACAACCGGATGGCAGGATGAAAGTCCTTTTGATGCCATCATAATCACAGCAGGAGCGCCGGAGGTTCCTGATAAGCTGCTCCGCCAGTTGGCAGACGGCGGGCGCATGATCGTGCCGGTGGGCAATCAACACTCCCAGGACCTGATCAAAATAACCAAAGATAAAGATGGCATACATGAATCCAATCTGGGGGGATGCCGGTTTGTTAAGCTGATCGGTGCACAGGGCTGGAAGGAAAACAGATAAATAGTTCTTTGCCACAAAGACACGAAGTACACAAAGGGTTTTTGGGGTCGTTCTTTAAATTAATCTCATTGGCTCTTTGCGGCTGCGTGCTTCCATTATTGCTTTGATTCCGCGGCAAGCGGGTTTTTTGTATGTAGCGGTTGAATTGCCAATCGGTTCGATGGCATTGCGTTTGAAATAGAAAATGAAACAGGTTGAATCAGTGAGCACAAAAACCCAATTGACGTGGAAAGAAGCGTTTTTTGCGAGTCCGGGCCCGGATTCCTTGAATGAAGCCGGCGTGTTGTCTCTAAAGGGCGTGTGCATGGGTTCAGCGGATGTGATACCCGGTGTGTCCGGCGGCACCATTGCGCTTATTACCGGTATTTACGAAGATCTGATCCGCGCCCTTAAATCTCTTGACAGCACCATGGTCAGCAAGCTGCTGAAGTTTGACCTTAAAGGTGCGCTGATGCGCATCCACATCCGTTTTTTACTTGCGCTGTTTGCCGGAATCGGCGTAGCCATCATCAGTCTCGCACGACTGATGAACTTTTTGATTAACCACTACCCTGTCTTTACATGGAGTCTTTTTTTCGGACTGATTGCTGCATCCATACTGGTGGTCAGCCGTCAGGTGGCTTACTGGAAACTGCACACCGGTATCAGTCTGGCGGTCGGCATCGCCGTGGCGGCTTTAATCATGAATTTAATCCCGTTGCAAACCCCCGATGCACTCTGGTTTATTTTTTTGTGTGGGATCATTGCCATCTGCGCCATGATTCTGCCCGGCATCAGCGGCGCCTTCATCTTGCTCATTTTGGGTAAATATGAGTTTATTACAGCCACCCTAAGAAACCCTTTTTTGCCCCACAACTTCGTCATTATCATTGTGTTTTGTCTGGGATGTGTGGTCGGCTTGCTCAGTTTCTCTAGACTGCTAAATTATTTCCTTACCCGTTTCCGCGCGCTGACGATGGCATTCCTCACCGGCCTAATGGTCGGCGCCATGCCAAAAATCTGGCCATGGAAACAAATCCTGGCAACCGAAATAATTCGCGGAAAAACCCATGTCACCTATGGTTCCAATATCATTCCTGCATCCGTGAACACCGAGGTCCTAGCCGCCATCGGTCTGGCAATCATCGGGTTTGTGGCGGTGATGGTCATTGAGCGCTTGGCGCGTTCTAATGACAGTAACGCGCAGGGTTGATCGGATTACCCATCGATTGTTTAAGCCTGTGAAATTCGTTAGACCGCGTCTTCCCATTTAACGGGCTCAACCGGCAAACGGGCAACGGGCCAACCTTTTTTATAGGAGCGCTTCGTTGAGGAAATCGACAAATGCCTGGCGCAAAGGTGAGGGGCTGCGGCGTTTGTGCCAGGTTAGATAAAAATTCCGTTTGAGGTCCAGGCCGTCGACTTTAAGCGCACTTAATTTGCCGGCCTGAATATCCTCGGCCACTGCCAGTGTTGAAAGAATGGACACACCAACCCCGTTTTTGATGCCTTGACAAATGGCCTGGGTGCTCCCCAGTTCAGCAATGACCTTCAAATCTTCAATCGCGCAGCCCTGGTTGTGAAGGCTTTGATGCAATGATGTTAAGGTTCCCGATCCGCGTTCTCGTAAAATAAAAGGCTCTGTCACAAGTTGTTTCAACGTCACCCGGTTTTTTCCAGCCCAGCGATGTCGGGCCGGTACAATCAACCCCATCTCATCTGAGAGAATTACCTTTTGATCAATCTTTTGAGACTCTGCCCGGGCACCAACAATTCCCATTTCCAAACTTCCATCCAAAATGCGCTCGATAATATCAGCCGTATCTCCGATAACCAGAGAAATGATGACATCCGGATAGGGACGTTTGAAGTCAGCGATTAATTGCGGCACTAAATAAGTCCCGGGTATGGTGCTGCCGCCAATGACCAGGCGCCCTCGAATTTTCCCGTTGTACTCCGCCAGCGCCGACTCGGTGGCATCACGGAGCGCCCGGAATTTTTTCGCATAGCCATACAACAATTCGCCGGCTTTGGTGGGAACAACTTCTTTGGTCAGACGATCAATCAAGCGACAATTAAAATGATTTTCCAGATCTTTGATATGGCTGCTAATGGTGGGTTGAGAAAGGTGCACGGCTTTGCCGGCTTTGGAAAAGCTTTTATGTTCGATGACTTTGCAAAAGATATGGAGTTGCCAAAGATCCATCAATTCGCCATTGGCCGAATTGCGCGATACGTGCACAATTCGGCGTTATTTGTTATTCGTTATTTGTTATTTGCGTCTGATCGATTAACGAATAACCAATAACGATTAACGCTCGATGGCGTTTTACGGCCATCGAGGATGTGTTTAATTTTTGCCGGTTCGCCTGGATCCTGTATCCAGATTGAATTTTTGTACCAGCTTTGCTTGGACCAGGTCCGGCACCATCCCATCTATGTTGCCGCCGAATTGAATGGCTTCTTTGATAATCGAAGAGCTTGTAAATATCCAGCGCAATCCGGTCATAAGAAAAACTGTCTGCACCTCGCGATTTAACCGCCGGTTCATTAAGGCCATCTGGAATTCATACTCAAAATCAGACATGGCGCGCAGCCCCCGTAAAATGGCGTGCGCTTTTCGCTGAGCGGCATAGTTGACCAGAAGACCATCAAAGCTATCGATTTCAACGCCTTTAAATTTCTTCAGGCAATCTTTGAGCATCTCCAAACGTTCTTCGAGGCCAAAAAGATACTCCTTGTTTGGATTATACAAAATCGCAACGATAATCTTGTCAAATATTTTTAACCCTCTTTCAACAATATCAAGATGGCCGTTGGTTACCGGATCAAAGGATCCGGGGTAGATGGCAACTTTAGGCATCTGCTATCATTCCTTTTTCTTTGGGGTTAGGCGGCAATGGAAAGCACGAACGGCAGACAAGTAATATAATAGGACCGATTAATAAAGAAAATTCATAGCATATAAATTAAAAAAGAAACAAGCGTTTTTCCATATCTGCGCTGATCAGCGATTTGGAACTCAGCTCGGTTTTCCGGTATCAGCTCATGCGGCGAGTGTTCAATGGCCAACCGGGCCCCCCTTGCCAGGCATTGGTTTGCGCACAGACTAGACAAGGTCGGCTGGATCATATCCCGGTGGTAAGGCGGGTCTACAAAAACAAGATCAAAGACGGGTTGGTGTGAACGAATAATATTTAGGTTGTCAGCGATATTCCATTTGATGGTACTGGTTTTGCTTTCAAGCGCACAATTTTTTATATTTTTTGCCAAAGCAGCCAACGCCGCTTTGCGGTTGTCTGCAAAAAAAACGAATTGAGCCCCCCGACTTAATGCCTCAATCCCCATAGCTCCGGTCCCGGCATACAGGTCAAGAACGCGGGCGCCCCGAACGCTATCGCCCAGGATATTGAAAATGGACTCCCGCACCCGATCAGCAGTCGGTCTTGTTTCCTTGCCGGCCACGGTCACCAGTTTTCTACCCTTTAATTCTCCGCCGATAATCCGAATGGTCAAGCCCTGTGTCCTTTTTCAATTAAGACGCTTCCAAAATATAATTGGTCTTTAAAAAAGCTAAGTTTCCAATTTATAAATGAGGAATTTTTTCGTTGAGCCCCGCATAGTTGCGGGATTTCACATCTAATTTTAGAAAAATTAAGGCGTTCAACAAGCCGCACAAGGGTTTATGATCGAGGCGTACTCGTAGTACGTTGAGGTCATAAACCCGCGGAGAACACAGCTCAGCGGAAAA
>CAZJHF010000104.1:0-11116 GCA_964545505.1 uncultured Desulfobacterales bacterium
TGGCGCCCGCCGGCGGCCGGGCCGGCATGAACCGCCGGGTGCTGTTTTCGGTTCCTGAATCCCTGGTAAGACAAAACCGGCTGGTCTGCGATCTGGCTGAGCCGTTTAAAGCCGATCTGCAACCGCTTAAAGACAGCGCCGAGCTCACCCGTCCCGGTAATCCGTTGTATGTGATTAACCGCACCGGATCGCAGGATCTGGTGTTATTGGACACCCCCGACTTTGACACCGGCGCCAGAGGCGAATACACCAACCGGGACGTAACCCGCATGGCGCTGGAAGCTTCCGATATCTTCATTTATATTTTTACCAACTCCAATTACAACAACCGGGACAATACCGACTTCATGTCGCAGATGCTGACGGGTATCGGTACGCGCAAATGTTTTTTGATTTACCGCGTCTACCCCAATTTCAGCGATCAGGAGGTGCGTGAGCATGCCATGACCGTCGCCGATGGTATTTACGGTGCTGGCGGTGGGGAAAATATACTGGGCATCTACCGCACAGATGAAGATAACCGGGTGGCGGCCGGGGAGCAATTCATGCAGCTGCAGCCTGTCACTGAAAATGCCGCCGGATTCGAAGCGACTTTAGCCGCCATCGACGCCCCGCAATTGCGACTTGAGCTTCACGGCACCATCCTGGCGGATGTTTTCAAAAAGGCTGAAACCTTTCTGGCGGATGCCCGCTGCTCGCTGGATGAGCTGCAGCTCTATCTGGATGCTTTTCAAACCGTCCAGAGCCAGTACGTGCATGAAGCCCTCAAGCATTTTCCCATGGATCGGGTCATGAAACGCTTTGCCAAGATCTGGGCTAAAACCGACCCGGCCCACATCAAGTTTATGCGCAAAACCGGCAATGTGATCGAATTTCCCCTCAAGATGCTGCTGGGCGCCGCCGGCTGGGCCAAAGCGCGGGTTGCGCCGGGCCCGGACGGCCCCAAGGATTCCGCCGACTTTAATAAAAAGCTCGAAGAAGACCTGGTCACGGCAGTGACCAGTTTGCACGCCCAGGCCATCGGCCCCCAGATCTCGGTTAACGGATCCTTGAACGATCCGGTGGTCGAGCGCATGGCCGAATGTGTTGAACGCATTCGAATCGCTCGCCAGATCACCGCTGCGAAAAACCCACGGGCGGAATCCGCCGACCAGGATCGTATCCTGCGGTTTTTTGTCGATACTCACCCAGCTGTTTTGCCGCAGCAGGCACGTTTGCGGGATAAAGATTTTAAGGCCATGCTGCAGAAGATTCTGTCTGAAAAGGAAGAATTGCTGGATATCCCCGCCGACATGATCAAAGATTTAAAAGATCTGGCCAACGAATTTCGCAGCCAGATGGGGCTGTGGTCCAAAATCAGCCAGACATTCTGGGCATCGCTCAATGTTTTGCCGGCCACTGCGGCCGTGACTTATGTGCTGTCCACCGGTGATCCCGTCGGCGCCGCCGGCATTAAGGTCAAATTAACCGGGCTTTTCGGGGCCAAAGACCTTTATGCCCTGGTGGCCATACCGGTGACGATCCAGATGAAAAAAGCCGATCAACAGCAGCTGCAGACCATGCTGGGTCCCATCGCCCAGGCCTGGTTTGACCATAAACTCAAAAAGGTGCAGCAGCTTTTCGAGGATACCATCACCGGCGTCACCAGCGACAAAGTGAGTGAAACCATCGAGCGGGCGACCGCCGAGATGGCGGCGCTGCAAACCAGCATGGATGCCTGCGCAAAGGAACTCGGGTAAAAAATGAACCTTGATCGCCATACGGCCATCTTAAAGGCCATGGGTAAAATCGCGGAATGCAAAAATGATTTGCAGCGGCTGAGTGCCGAGCTCAACCAGGCACCTCTGTGGCTGACGGGCCGGGGGCTTGAAAAACAGTGCCGCCAGGCCGCCGGCATGATCGACGGTATTGCCGAGCGCTTCGAGCGCAAGCTGGTGCTGACGCTTGTCGGGCCCAGCGGCTCGGGCAAATCCACCCTGTTGAATGCCCTGGCGGGTGTGGACGACCTTTCCGATATCGGCCACCAGCGACCCACCACCGATCATTTAATTGTGTTTAGCGCCAATCCCGGTGATAGCGATCAACTGGTCGAGGAACTGGACAGCGAGATTGTCGAGACCCGGTCTAATCCGGCGGCCGCTCGCTTCGAGCATGTGTTATTGGTGGATACGCCCGATACCGACAGCCGCGCGTTTCGCAAACACATTCCCATTGTCGAAAAGACGATTGCCAGATCCGATATGCTGATCTGCGTGTTTGATGCTGAAAATCCCAAACGACGGGACCATGTCGATTTTCTGGCGCGCTTTATACCCAATTTCAGCGGGGAATCCCTGGTGTGTGTCCTCAATAAATGCGACCGGCTGGCAGAAGCAGAGCTCAAGGATCAAATCGTGCCGGATTTTCTGGAACATATCCGCAGGGGCTGGCAGGCCCCGGCAGATCGAGTGTTTTGCATATCGGCGCGGCGCAATCTGAACGATCCGGATTGGGATGCCGCCGCTGCTCCCCGGCATGACTTTGATGAATTTGAGGAGCTGCAACAACTGGTGGTCAACACGATCAATCAGGCCGGTTATGTCATTGACCGGCGCATTGAAAATGTCCGGCGCCTGCGGGATTTTGTCCTTGAGGAGGCCGGGCGCCACGTTTTAGCGCACCAATCGGTTTTGTCCGATGCGGCGGACCGCATGGCCGCTGCTGAAAAAAAAGCGCGGACGGATGCGCTATCCGGCATGCAGGAAAGCGGTGGGCAGCAATTGTTTGGATTGAATGTGCTGGTGTATCAGAAACTGGCCCAGCGCTGGCTGGGGCCTATGGGGTGGATGATTGCCATCTGGGCGCGGCTGTTGATTTTTGGCAGCGGTCTGATGGCTGTCTTACGATTCGGCCGTCCGGTGCGGCAGGTGCTCAACCGATTGTCGGCTTTAAAGCAATCGCAAGATACCCAGTCCGCCCTGGAAGATCCGCGAAAGGATCGACAGATGGCAGCGGCTTTTAGAAACTATCGGCTGGCGGTGCTGGAAAGCTGGCCGGACATCGCGCGATCTCTTGTTCAGGGTGGCTTTGACAGCTCGGTTCGCAAAGTCGAAGACGCGCTGTCCGGCACTGATGGTTTCGAACAAAAGCTGGCCGCTATCTGGAGCGGGACCCTCGACGGCCAGATCGAACGCTTAACCGCCAAACTCAGCGGCCTGCTGGTTCAAGTCTTTTTTAATTTGCCCGCCGTCGGTATCCTGGGATACTGCGGCTGGTTGACCCTTGAATCCTTTTTCACCGGCGAGTATCTTTCCGGCGATTTTTTTATGCACGCCTTCTGGGCCATTGGCCTGGTTCTATTTTTAAGTTTCTTCCTGCTGCAGCTGTGTATCCGGGCCGTGGCTTCCACCAACCGGATCACGGCCAGGGCCTTCGAGAAACTCAAGCGTCAGCTGGATCATCTGGAGGAGCTCAATCAAAATCCGGTTAAAGCCCAGCTGGATACCGTGCTGGCATTAGCTGCATTGGCGGAATCCCCTCGTTCATAGGTGTCAGGTGTCAGGTTTCAGGCCTTCTGTGGCCAGTTTAGAGCCCTTGCTACTGAAATGCCGTAACGAGCGCTTGTTTTGGTTGTTTTCTGATTTTAGTCTTATGTTCCCTGACACCTGAACACTGACACTTGAAACCAAAGTGAATTTGTTAATGGCTCTGACCTGAATCCATTTGGGGGGGATTTATATCTGACACTACACCGGGCTATTTGAGCTTAAACACCTGCTCAAACCAGCGCAGCGATGCGGTATCGGCAATCTTTAGCCTTTTGGCAACTGCCGGTGAAAATATGGCAAATGTCCCGGTGGCTCGGGCACAGCAGACATCGTCTGCGTCCAATATGTTACCCTCCATCAAGGCTTCACGCCGACTGATTTTATCCAGCACCCTGCCTTGAACTGTCAGCGGATTACTGACAAACACCGGTTTTATGAAATCCACGGTGATCGATTTGGTCATGGGGATTTGCTTGAGCAAATGGATCGTGGCCCAGCTCATAATCTCGTCTAAAATCGTACTCAGGACGCCACCGTGCACCAGGTTATTCCAGCCACACAGGTGCTCCGGGACAGTTATATGCGAGGTCACGCATGCATCGCCTGCCAAAAAGGACATCTGCAGGCCGGAAGGGTTGGTCGGGCTGCATCCGAAACAGTTATGATCACGATTGTTGGGCAGCGGTTTTAAGGACGTCGGTATTCGATCCATTCAGGGCAGCCTATCGATAAATTTTTTCAAATAATTTTTCAGCCAGTGCGTTATCCAATTTTCGCAGAATTTTATATTGTTCCAGGGCGGCGACCTTATCGCCTTGCTCCAGATAGGCCTGCCCGATGGCAAAATGGGCGGGTGCAAAATCCGGATTGATCCGAAGGGCCATTTTATAGGCCGACATTTCGTCTGTGGCGCTGCCCAGTTCTCCGTATACAACCCCCAGATTAAACATGGCCTCCGGAAATTCGGGATGGATGTCAATGGCTTTTTTGTAGGCCATGACGGCCAGATCGTATTGGCCGGTTCTGGTATAGGCCACGCCGATATTGTAGTAGGCATTTTGCGCCTGCGGATTGATGCGAATAACTCTTTCAAACGCCTGGCGGCCTTCATCATAGCGGCCCATCTTGTTGTAAATCATTCCGAGATTGAAATAGGCGGGTTCAAACTCCGGATTTAGCGCTACCACCTGCTCATAGGATTCAATGGCCTCGTCATAGCGACCGATTTTACTGTAGTAATTCCCTATATGATAATGAGATTCCTCGTTGGTCGGATTGGTTTGGATAGCCTGCTTATATGCCGCAATGGCCTCTGTGTGAGAATTTTTGCCGGCATAACAGTATCCCAGCCCGTACCAGGCGGTGGTACTGTCGGGATCATTTTCGGTGGCCAGTTTAAAATACTGCAGGGCTTTCTGATCCTGACCGTTTATCGAAAAGCTAGATCCTTTGCGGCACAGCTCTGCTGCCAGGCGCGGCTTTTGATCGCTGCTACTGAAGGTCCATTCTGAGAGTGATTGCGCGCTGGCCTTGATTTTTAAGTCGCGAATCGACTTGCTTGCGACGGCAAAATTGAGATTTTGTCCCCGCAAAAATTGAAAGCTGGCCACGCCGACAACTTTACCTTTCATATTGACAACCGGGCTGCCGCTGGATCCGGGAGATATGGGGGCCGACATTTGAAAGAAAGTTCCCAGCCCTGGAATTTCACGTACCGAGGAAATAATCCCGTCACTGACCGATTGCTCCAGACCCATTGGACTGCCCACCACGACTACCTGCTGGGCCACCGGGGGCACCTCATTGCTCACGTGCAGCCAGCGAACCTTTTCCAGGGGGATATCGACACTGACCTTGATTAAATCGGTTTCCTGGCTCTCGGCCACAACCGTTCTGATACGGTAGGTGCTGCCGTCAGCAGTTCTGATCTCAGCGCCGAATTTACCGACAAGCACATGATGATTCGTTATCAAATGACCATATTTGTTGACAAAGAAGCCAGTGCCGATGTTGGCTACATTGTTGTTCACGTCATAAGCGACAACCGTGGCCACGGCCGGCTGGATGGACTTTACCAGTTCAGTTAAATTGCCGGCTGCCATGGCGCTGGTTGAAATCGCCATCGCCACCATAATCGTTAAATATGTTTGTATTCTTAATTTCATTGCTATTCCGTTCATAAGACTAATGACACGGTTTTCCTCCACCGGCAAAAACAGAATTTAATAATATCGCACGACGGACTTAAAATCGGACATTCAACCTTACTTTGGTAAATGCCGTTGCAAATCGCAATTACGAAACTGTATCCCTAATTTTATGTCGCTATTTCGATTTCAGCCTTACAGTTACGTCTTGCTGCTCTATATCGACTGCCCTGGCTAAGATGGCCGTATAGGTTGGCACTATGAAAAGAGGCGCTGAAATCGGTTAAGAAACCAATCATAAGCACAAATTAGACAGATTAAAGCCCACAATGCCGTATTTCTTCAATTTTCGCCGATCGGTTTCCGGTTTCTACGCTTTAGAAATGGATTATAGGGCCATAAAGCAGTTGAAAAGGGCGGTCATATACCATATGTTGTATTTTTTCTTGACATTTATCAATATGTTGTGATAATATAATTTCAGCATGTCAATGATTGTTGCTGGCCATTGGTAATAATCATTTGAGGGCAGGCAGGGCAAGTTCCATCTTGGAACTTGCCCAATATGGTCATAGTGAATTGCGACTGGGCATCGTATCGATATTGTGTTGAATTCAGGTTTTGTGGTTTCACTATGGCTGTAATTAAATCACCCCCGGGTAGTGTGAGGGCTGCCCGGGGGTTTTTTAATTGATCGCATAGCTGTATTGGCGGTCAAAGCAAGGTTTTCGGTTTAGTCCTCCCGCTTGTCAACAGGTTTTCTCAATTCCCGCTGCGCTTCCGTACAGTCACAATGTCCGCCGATCGCCTCGATATAATACATGCAGCGATCACCAACCGTCGATCTATGCGCGTATTTGCACCTTTTTTGATCATTCCAAATCGTGCCTGCGCTGCAGTGGGACATGACGCCGGGCACGCAGTAATTCGTTTTGGCCAGCCTGAGATCGGGTTTATCCTCGAGTAGCAAGCAATTGTTTTTTTTATTCGGTATACACGTCATTATAAATGCAATCCCGGGGACCGCCGATGTGTCATCCGGTTTACGATTGAGGTGCCGGTCGTGTCCCCTTTTGATAGATTTATAAACATTATTAAACGGTTAATCGTCTATCGGTTCATCGAGTGCGAACCGCTTCACGGCATTCTGTATCATGAACCCAGAGTGCGGATGTTTGATCTAAATCAAAGGACGGCTCATATCCGTAAACCGTTGACACCGGGTCCCGGCCACGGATACCGCGAGAGAAAATGGTGCTTTCGCTTGCGCTCGATCATCTATGCTGATTTCAGCGAAATCGGTTGTCAGAAGAACAATACTCAGGAGGGCTTGGTTTAACACGGCAAGCGCGCATCAATATGTATATCGGTCTTTGTGAAGAGACAAATGATAGGATTGAGGTTACAATAGTCAAATCGATCATCAGGATCGTCGCGCGGAGGTTTAGAAGTCGAAGATAGGATGAAGTAACTTGGATTTTATAAAATTAGCTGTTGGAATTTTCTCAATCAAAAAGCGTAAGATCCATTTTTATAGATAGCGTTTAACGTTGGTCGTAGAATACAGTGCGTCTCTCTCTGCCCGCCTTGCGTTTTTTGTTAAGTATTCTTCTGCGATCGGCACCGCTGCGGCGATCGTACTGTGTCCGTCTTTCGGGTCGATGCTGCCTCTCGGCAGACCGCCGGCGTTCCGAGCCGGAACGGGTGCCGCCGTTATCAATAAAGGCTATTAGATTATCCAGGCAACTCATGGTGCTAATTTCGGGTATTGAATGATCGCTATTAACGCATAATACTATGATATAACTATCATAAATCCTGAGGCTGCGCTTGGCAAGGTTTAAATTGCCCAATGGTTTTATTTTTTTTCGGTCGGATAGCCGGCCTTTGTCCAGGCCACCCAGCCGCCCTGGAGAGCAAAAATGTTTGGGTATCCATTTTCGATGAAATAGCGTGCCACCCGGGCACTGGTACCCTCATTTTTTCAGGCACAATACAGAATAAGGGTTTTGCTTTTAGCATACTTTGGGGCCCATTGTGCTACAGCTTTGGGATCTTCGCGAATCGCTTGGGCGATTTTTGATGTGCTTCGCCACCAAGACCCGGCCGTGCGGACATCGATGAAAATTACATCCGGATTGCCATGCACCTGGTTTGCCTGCTCAATGGAAATGCGGGGTATTCCGATTGAAGCGGCTGCGGCTGCTGTCCAGTTGAGTGCCGAAGCGGCCGCCAGGGCAAACAAAAAGCAGCTAACAACAAAAAGCATTCGAATGTTCATGGCGGAACCCTGCAATGGTGACGTTTATAGTGGTTCTGTGCGACAGTTAGTTGTGGCTGGTTGTATTCTATAGATTGAATTTGAATAGGTCAATCATTTGAGTGCGCTGATGATAAACTGCGGTGGACCCTCTGACAGCCGCCCAATCTGGGAAGTGGCCCCTGGTGTCCCTTCGACCCGCTAAATCTCAAAGCGGACCAAAAAAGTAGGGGCGGCTCACAATGAACCGCCCCCTCCCTAAGGAATTATACCAAACAGCGTGCCCGCCTGCACACTGTTAGTTTATATATCGGTATATCTTTATTAAACTTTACCTCGAATCTTTAATTGTGAATTATTTTAAAGTGTTAGGCTGGAGTTTAATTTCGCATGGCTTCAATCTTGACAAACTCTTTTTTTTCGCGGCAGTACCACTGATGCGGACCGATACTCTGATACTCTCCGTCAGATAGGTCAATAATGCGTTGGGCAAAAGCCAGTGCCTGCTGCTTATCGGGAAAAAGATTCCGGAGGGTTCCAATGTGTTTGCCATATTCAACAACACAAATCATGATCACTTCATCCTTTCACCCCGAGGGGCTTTAGCCTCCATCAAGCAAATCCGATGCAGCCCCCGGGGTGAGCTAAGCCCCGGGGGCATTGAAAGGAGGAGCGTCCCGCTGGATTTGGTGCTTGGGGACGGATGCCACATAGCGCCAACTGTCTGGGCACACATGTGAACTGATCTTTTGAATATTCAACTTTCATGCCAAATGGATTTGGCTGCCAAATTACCACAAGAGATAGAGTCCGTAAGCGCCTGGCAGGGGTGGCCAAAAGGGTTTGCGCAGAAACAGGTCAAAACTGTCAAATTTTTGACCGCCCTGGCCGTTAATTGTTTGCTTGACATTGCCGCCGGACGGGGATATCAGAAAACGAAAACGGAAAGAAGACAAGATGGACCCTATCTTAAATTGGCCGGTAGAAGTTTGGAAGACCTTTAGTGTTTGGGCCTCCTCCCAACCGACATTTTTACAAGTCGCCCTCGGTATGGGCTTGTTTTACTTGGTTTTGCAGCTATGGCGTCTGTTTTATCGCACCAGTGTTTACATTGTAACCGGTCTGTTCGCCGGTCGTGGCCGGCCCAAGACAAAAAAGGACCTCAAATCACCCAACCGCCCGAAAAAACATGTCACTATGGATGATGATGCCCCTCCGTTTGTTTTTAGATAAGCAGTTTGCCAAACGTCTCGCCGGCGATCCTATTTTTCATCAAATGGTTCGACCCGGACTCCCCGCATCGCAATTGTTCAGCGCTTTTTACGCCTGTTAACGTCATGTCCGCTTAAGGCTCTGCAAGCGGCAATTTCTGCCGCAGACCCGCCTCATTTGCCGTCTACGCTCTGGCGAAAACGTGATGCATGCCAGTTGACATTTTAGGGCAAAATAATTGACGATAATTGTCAATTTCTCATATTCTATGAGGACGGATAAACTGATAAGTAATTGAAATTATAATTAATTAATATATTAAAAAGTTTGGCACAAATATTGTATTTTAAATTGAAAAAATAAAATATGCATAAAACTTCCCAGATGTACGTGCATCTTCTTATTCGGGCTCTCACAACTATAAATGATGGAGTATGTTCCGGTTGGAATAACGGCATTTAGGGAAGTTTTAATTTTTTTGCAGAACGCCAGCGAATCTTTACGATTATGAGGGGCAAATGATTTCAGCATTAAACGGTACCATATCCGCTTTAAGAGCTTTTGTTACAAAGCTGGGGGTTACGGCTGACAACATTGCCAACGTCAATACGGATGGATTTAAACGCAATCGCGCTGTCCTGCATGAAGATTACAATGGCGGCGTTCGGGTGGACATTAAAAAGGATGAAAGCCCGGGTCTGCGTTATGATGTCATCGAAGACGGAAAAAAGGTTGAAAAAGAAACCTCCAATGTTGACCTGAACGAGGAGATTCCGGATTTAATGGTCACCAAGCGCGCCTATCAGGCAAACTTAAAGACCATTGAGACCCAGGATGAAATGCTGGGTTCCCTCCTGGATACGATCGGTTAAAAAAAACTGCGTTTTTTGGGTTGAGCCCGTTGCCTGTTAACCCGTTTGTCGATTAAGAAAAAAAAATAGCGGTTTTCATTTTTTGCAAGCTCAACTGGCTTTGTCCCGTTTTACGAGGACCTTCGGCCGGCCCAATCGATCAACCCAGATCAGATGTTATTTTTCCCTCTGCAACATCACGATCCACCAATTTATGCAATTCCTGAATGTGATGCATTTCTTCAGCGATAATTTTTTCCAGAAAATCAAGCGTTTCATCATTGGCAATAAACGGTCGCAGCATTTTATAAAACAGGACCTTGTCATTTTCAAATTCAATGGCCAGGGAGAGCAAATCCCCCAACCGGTTCAATTTGCTGAAGTCGGCCTCTTTCAGGGAAAAACTCTGCTTGCCCAGCACATCACTGAGCAGCGATTTTCCCATGGCTTCCTCCGCCGGGTCTGAAGCCTGGGTATCAATGGTCTTTCTCAACTGGCGAAACCATGCAGCATGTGCCACTTCTTCTTCAGCGAGCCATTGCAGGATCGTAACTAAAGACGGGTTTGATATTTGGCAAGAGGCTTTGCGAAAGATATGCTCTGCATTTTTCTCGATTTGAATGGCCAGATCAATTATATCGCCCATTAGAAACATATTATTTTAACATCTCCCGTTCTGCCGGCACTTGTTGATGATGAAACAAACTTTGTTTGTATGTTACCTGTTCGGGATACCACTGGGATAGTCGTAAAACCAGCCTGAACCTTTCAACGATCCGCTAATTTGTCTGTATTGGCGCTTGTCGGTCTTTTGGTGCGCTCGTTTTGCAGGGTTGCTTTTCTTAAGATCCTATACTAAACAGCGGGCTGGCAACCGTATATTTGGCTTTCTTTTTTTTACTACAGACCCGACCGCCATGCAAACAAGGCAAGGAGGGCGGGGGATCACAGCGAGCACCGACATACAATTTGCATAAATTGTAAACAACCGGGTTTCTTAATTAATTGAGGCATCGGGGAGTTTTTCCGTCCAACCCCCGATAATAGCGGAATGAATTATCAGTAGCGAAATCGTGCACTGTCTGAATGGTTTAGGGAGCGTTGCGAAAGAACAGCAAG